>NZ_JAULSJ010000026.1:0-59623 GCF_030518295.1 Chryseobacterium urinae
CCGAATGATCCAAGAATTTTAAACTTCAGGCATAAAAAAAACCTTCAAAATAAATTTGAAGGTTTTTTGCGGAGAGTGAGGGATTCGAACCCCCGGACCTGTTACAGTCAACAGTTTTCAAGACTGCCGCAATCGACCACTCTGCCAACTCTCCAGAAACTCCGATTATATCGTTGTTTTCAGTGGTGCAAATATAGAATGTTTTTCAATTCTGACAAAATATTTTCCTGACAAATTTTAACAAGAATTAATAATGAGCTAAAAATCAGTTGAATTATTTCGGTTAAAAACTTTAATTATACCTTTTTAAAATGATTTTTGTGCGAATTGTAAACAAAAAACGCATCCCGAAAGATGCGTTTTTATATTTAATTTCTTAAGATTAATGCAATTCTGCAAGATACTTCTCTGCATCCATTGCTGCCATACAACCGCTTCCCGCAGCAGTAATCGCCTGTCTGTAAATATGATCCTGAACATCTCCCGCAGCAAAAACTCCCGGAAGATTTGTTCTTGAAGAACCTTTTTCTGTTACAATATATCCGTTTTCATCCAGATCAATCTGTCCCACAAAAATATCTGTATTCGGCTTGTGACCAATGGCAATAAAGATTCCATGAACATCAATGGTAGATTTTTCCTGAGTCTGATTATTGATGACCACTGCTCTCTCTACAAGGTTATTTTCTCCTTCAATACCAATTAACTCGTGGTGGAATTTCACTTCAATATTGGGCGTATTATTCACTCTGTGAACCATTGCTTTGGAAGCTCTGAATTCATCTTTTCTTACCAACATGGTTACTTTGTTCACCAGCTTTGCAAGATAAGTTGCTTCTTCCGCTGCGGTATCTCCTGCTCCTACCACCACAACATCTTTTCCTCTGTAGAAAAATCCGTCACATGTAGCACACGCGGAAACTCCTCCTCCGTTATATTTTTTTTCGTCATCAAGACCTAAATATTTTGCAGTAGCTCCGGTAGAAATAATTACTGTTTTGGCAAAAATTTCTTTATTTCCTGCGTACAGTTTATGAACTCCTCCTACTTCTTTTGAAAATTCAACTTTAGTAATCATTTCATAATGTACTTTTGTTTCGAATCTTTCAGCCTGCTTCTGCAAATCCATCATCATTTCAGGACCTGTAATTCCGTTCGGATATCCCGGAAAGTTGTCGACTTCAGTAGTTGTAGTCAATTGTCCGCCCGGCTCCAGACCTGTGTACAGTTCAGGTTTTAAGTCTGCTCTTGCTGCATAAATTGCCGCTGTGAAACCAGAAGGTCCAGATCCAACGATCACACAATCTAAAATGTTTTGCTCCATATTCTGCTTTTCAAAAAAAATTTAAAATTTCCGAGTGCTAATTTCGGAATTTTTACTGTTTATTTAAAGTTATTTTAATGATAGTTGTCAATATCTAATATGTTGAATTTCGATAGTAGCTGTTAGACATTGGTTGTCAGTTGACGGTAAAATTAAGGTCAATCAACAAACAACAATTATCAAAATCATACTTTCATCTTAATTTTATCGACATTTATAATTTTGTAAACCAATTCTTTAATCAGTTCTGCTTCGCTCATATTTACTGCGCCCAATCCTTTTCCTTTCATATCGAATTCTCTTAAAATTGAAATGACTCTGGTTGCATGTTTTAATGGATATAATCTTGCCGATTCCGCGTAATCTTTTATAAAATAAGGATTTACACCCATTTGTACGGCAATTGTCTGAGGCGGCTGACCAATCATGGTGTTGTAAATAATGACATTGGAAAAGTAATTGTATAAACTTGCCAACATCATAACAAAGGGATTGTTTTTAGGGTTTTTGCCCATAAAATGTGCAATTTTAAATGCTGCGTTGGCATTTTTTGTTCCTAAAGCTTTCTGTAATTCAAAAACATTGTATTCTTTGCTGATTCCGATGTGGTTTTCGATGATGGTTCCGTCTAAAACCTCACCTTCTTTCAGGATAATTTTCAGTTTATTCAGCTCATTGGCAATTCTTGAAAGGTCGTTTCCTAAATACTCCGCTAAAAGATGTGAGATATTGGGAGCTGTTTTTATTTTTAGTGCGGCACATTCGTCCGCAATCCATTTGGGAAGATTATTTTCGCGGATTGATTCGCTTAAAAATAATGCTTTCGCTTTTTCTAAAGATTTGGTGACTTTCTTTCGGCTGTCTAATTTTTTGTGTTTGTGCGCAAAAACCAGAACGGTGGACGGAACAGGATTCTGAACATACATTTCCAAAGCATTGCTTTCGCTTTCAGCGAGTCTTAAATCCTGCGCTTCTTTTACAATGATTACCTGTTTGTCTCCCATCATGGGAAACTGTCTCGCCAAAGAAAGAACTTCCTGATAAGTGGTATCTTTGCCATAGACTACGGTTTGGTTGAATGCTTTTTCATCTTCCGTCAGAAAGTCGTGTTCAAGTGCTTTTACAGCAAGATCTATAAAGTAGGGTTCTTCTCCGTGAAAAAAATAAATCGATAAAACTTCTTTATTTTTAATATTTTTGAGGATTAAATCTAATTCTTTCATCTTATAAATGGAACTTCCAAAACTGAATTTTCAGGAAACTTTTGATTTTAAATTCAAGAAAGACAAAGATAAGTTTTTTATTTATGATTTGGTTCGTAAAACTTACCTTTTGCTGACTCCTGAAGAGTGGGTACGGCAACACTGGATCCATTATTATCTTACGGTACAGTCCTACTCTGCTTCTGCATTAATTACGGAAAAAAAGATTGTTTTAAACGGTTTAACGAAGAGGGTTGATCTTTTAATTACTGAAAAAGCACAGCCTAAAATTTTAATTGAATGCAAAGCTCCCCAAATTAAATTAACGGAGAAAACTTTTGAACAAACCGCAAGATATAATTCTGTGATCGGAGCGAAAGAGATTGTTCTGACGAATGGTTTGCAGCATATTCATGCGTATTATGAGAATGAGCAGTATCAGTTTTATAAGCCGGAGTGAAAGTGAGAGTGAGGCTAAGGCTAAGGTTAAGATTGATTGAGGTTGAGGCTAAGTTTTAGGTTGATTGAGTTAAATTGATGATTGAAATTTAAATGATAAACTTTACAACTAATTGAGAATTAACCACAAAAGTCACAAAGACAATGTTAAAGCCGAATTTCTATAATAATTAAAGTGCTTAAAAGAATAAAAATCAAAGATTTTTAAAAACTATTGTGGGCTTTTTTATTTATAATAATCAACTTTAAATAAAAAATTTAGAAGATCTTTTGCAGCTTTTGCGGTTAAATAAAAAGTTTAAAAAGACTCAATATCTTATTTTTATTGATTTTGAGTTATTTTTAGTAATTTAAATTCCTGATTATTTTTCAATAATTTAGAAATGCATTGTTTGTTGTTTTATGAAAAACTTGTTTAAACTTTTTTACCGCAAAATATTGTAACACTTTAGTTGTTTAAGTTTAATAATTAAATGGAAAAAAGAGCACATAAGTTAAAAAAAATCAAAGATTTTTTCTCTTTGCAGACTTTTGAAATACTTTAAGTAAATTCAATAAAGTCTTTTGTCTCTTTTGCGGTTAAATTTAAAATTAGTTTAAACAAACTTGAAAATATGGGGTTTGATTAAATGAAAAATCTTGAATTTTAAGAGAACAAAAGATGTTCAAAATTTTTATTGATTAAATCTTAATAATGATTGGTTGAATTTGGCAGAAGTATTGATGGTATTGTTGCAGTATTGATAAAACAGACCGACATTTAGCCCCGATTGAGCGGCGTGTCTGAGCTCTTTTCTGTATTTCGGCGGTGGCTTCGCCACCGCCGAAATACAGAAAAAGCGAGTAGCGAAAGCGGGAAACAGCTCCTAAAAAAAATTAAATTACAAAATATGATACGTTCACTTTTATTGTCTTCGTTTTTAATGACTTCGGTGACTTTTTTTGGTCAGAATCTGAAACCTGTCGCTTATCAGGACGGCGCGCAGAAACTTAATGGATTGGTAACTTCCAATGCGGGGAAAAAACTTCCCGGAGTTCTGATTCTTCCTGCGTGGAAAGGAATTGATGATGAAGCGAAAACAGCCGCTGCCGAACTTGAAAAACAGGGCTACGTTGCTTTTATTGCAGATATTTATGGGGAGGGAAATATTCCGACCAATATGGATACGGCTGCGAAAAATTCGGGATATTACAAAAAAAATTATGAAGCGTACCAGAAAAGGATTTCGCTTGCGCTGGAAGAACTGAAAAAAAACGGTGCAATTCCTGAAAAAATTGCGGTTATCGGCTATTGTTTCGGAGGAACGGGAGCTTTGGAGTCAGCGAGGGGAAATCTTCCTGTGGTGGGCGTTGTTTCTATCCACGGAAGCATCGGAAAGGATCAGGCGAGAAAAAACGGACCGATCTCGACAAAAATTCTGGTGGAAAATCCTGCCGATGACAGAGGGGTAAGTCCGGAAGATTACAATAATCTGGTGAAGGAAATGAATGACGGAAATGCGGACTGGCAAATCATCACGTATGCACATTCCAAGCATACTTTTACCGATCCGAAATCGCCGGATTACAACGAAGTGATGGCAAAAAGAGCGTGGAATCACACGCTGATGTTTTTGAAAGAACTTCTGAAATAATTATAATCCTCATAAAAAACGACCTCCCAATTTCAGAGGTCGTTTTCTTTATAGTTCGCCTGTCGTATTGCAGTCAGAACACCAGAAATATTCGGTTTCTTTATCTTTAAGCTTTGTTTTTGTTTTCTTTCCACAGTTTTCGCAGATGCATTCCTCACTTTGGTTTTCCTTTGCTTCATAATCACAATTGAAACAGCTCCAAACGGTTAGATGAGACTTTCCGTTGATAAACCATGTAAAGGAATTTTCTTTACATTTCGGACAAATTTGCAGCGCCATACTTTATTCTTCCCTGTTTACAAGATCCATAGAAAAAGCCGGAAGACAGATCGCAACGTATTCACATTCTTCGGAAAATGGGTTGCTGTACCGAACTCTTGCACCTTTTTCAATTAAAATACTTTGTCCTTTTTCTAAAACAACAATTTCGCCGTCAATTTCAAATTGTTTTTTTCCTGAAATAATTAAGGTGAATTCATCAAATTCGGGAGTCTGATGCGGCTCGCTCCAGTTGGGCGGTGCAACCATGTGTGCAATGGAAATATTGGAATTTCCTGTGGAGTTTCCCCAGTGTTCTTCGATGAGTTTCCCGTCTGTGGTAGGAACAACGAATGGGGACTGCTGAATTTTATATTTCTTCATATTATTTATTTTTTTATTTTTTTGAACACTAAGTAAACCAAGTTTTTTACTAGTGATCGCTTTTTAGTTTCACAAAGCCGTTTCACTTGTAAAAGTTAACAAAGGTTTTAATTTAAATAAAATTTAAACTAAAAGTCTGCCTAAACTTTTATTTAACCGCAAAAGGCACAAAAGATGAACTAACTTTTATTTAAAGTTGATCATTATAAATCAAAAAGGTAACAATAGTTTTAAAAATCTTTGATTTTTATTCTTTTGAGCGCTTTGATTATTATGGAAATTCACTTTAACATTATCTTTTGTCCCTTTTGCGGTTTATTCTGAAATTAGCTTAAACAAGCTTTAAAAATGATTCTCCTTTTTAATTTCGTATACAAAGTTAGTTCTGGTCGGTTCTCCGAAATAAGCGACTTCCTGCTCTGCGATTTTCTTTCCTCCCAATCTTTCCAAAGCAATCTGGGAACGGTAATTTTCTTTCCCGATATGAAAATGAACAAAGTCTACAAACTGAAAAATGTAATTGAGCATTAATTTTTTAATCTGCGGATTGATTCCTTTTCCCCACGATTTTGTTCCGTAAAATGTGTAGCCGATAAAAATACTTTTCTCTGCTTCATCATAATCATAAAAACGGCTGCTTCCTAAAACTGCTCCTGTTTCTTTCTCAATAATTTTAAAGGCGCCTTTACTTTCTATTGCTCCTCTGAAAAAATTTTCGAAAACTTCTCTTTTGTAGCGGTCTTTATTGGGATGCTGTTCCCAGACTTTAGGATCTGAAGCCACTTCGTATAAAGACTCAAAATCCCCTTGTTGCAAGGGGATTAACTGATATTTTTCGTTTTCTAAAACAGTCTGAATAGAAAAGTTCATGTTTAGCCTTTTGTTTTTGCCGCGTCAGACTCAATTTTTTTGATTTCCTTCAACTTGTCTGCAATTTTACTTACGGCTTCCGGACTTGAAGGTTTTAAACCTACTTCCGCCTGAGACATATCCCACTTCAGCACAAGATTTGCAGAGTTTTCGCCGGTAGGATTCAGAGTAATTTCGAACCATTCCTGCTTATCTGCTAATTTATTAACCGGAACGGTAACGTCTACAACGTCCTGTTTTGCATCATATGTATAGGCTCCCCATTGCTGGAAATCTTTGTTTAAAATTACTTTCCATTCTTTTTCTGTCGGAACGATGAATAATCCGTATGTTCCTGCCGGAACAATTTTTCCGCCGAAATTTACAGACTGTCCGAAAGTAATTTTGGTGGATGAATTCGCTCCCGCTCTCCAAACCTGTCCATAAGGAACAAGTTCTCCGAAAATTTTACGTCCTTTCACACCCGGTCTTCCGTAATCGATCGTGATTTTAGACATTGAAAACTGCTGCTCTACTTTCTGGCGCGGACTTGCTGCCGGTACAGAATAATCCTGCGCAAAACTGAAAACTGAAGCCGATATACAAATCGCAAATAATAACTTTTTCACTTTTTTAAATTTTGCCTAAAATTACGAAATCAAAAAAGAATAGCCTTCTCAATTATAACAATTTTTGTTTCATGTTATAATATAGTCTCATTGCTATTATTTTATAATTAAAATTTGTTTATAATAAGATAGTTTCAATTTTCTATTAATATCCGTAGATCGCTGAAACTTTTAGTCCCGTATTTCCGGAATAATTATATTGTAAATAAATTGTTGCAGGAAGATTATTACTTTGATAATTATAATGAACATTTACTGTTTCAGATAATGATTCAACACTATTATTTACGGTATACTTCATTTTCTTTATAACATTATTATTTGAAATCTGTGAGTAATCCTGAAGTTCAAAAACATTAAATGAGTATTCCGGTAGTGCTAAAATTCTGTTTATATCAACTGAATGATTAGGATTTATTTTTTGATCATATTCATATTTTGTAACACTATTTTGTATGGAAGGAGTTGTATTCGACCATATCTCTACTTTTTCTACATTGCCATTATTTAAGTAAATAATCGATTTTTGTGACCATGTTATACTACCATCAAAAGAATTTTGAAGATAATTTTTTGCAACAATAATGTTTGCAGAAGGATATTCAAAAGTTGTATATCTGTAATTATTAGAACTTTCTACAGCTTCAGATTTTATGATTCTTTGGTTATTGTCATAAAATAAATTTCTTTTCACTTTAAAAAACAGATGATTAGATAATTGCGGATAAGAATATCCACTAATGTTTATATTAGTAATTAAATTATTAGTGTAAGAAAGGTTCTCCGTATAATTGTTATGAATATCCCAAACCTTAATTAGTTTATTCTGAGCATATTCAAATTTAAAATCTAGCTTTTCATATAAAGTAGCATTTCCATTGTTGATCTCTTCATCCTGAATGGTTAATGTCTGAATTTTTGTATTCAGTAGATTTACATTTTCATTTTCAAGATTATCGGAATTTCCACAGGATAAAAGGTAAATAAAAGAAATTCCAAGTAAATATTTTTTCATGATAATTATTAAGTCGCAAAACTAAGAATTAATTTAATATTATTAAGAACAAAACCTCATACATCAGATATGAGGTTTAATCCTATTTGAAAATCAATTCGGCATTGCTTTCCATTTATGCAGAATGGAAGTATACAGATACATAAAGACAAATCCGCAGCATAAAATTATATAACTGAGATTGAATTCTAATGTTTTGATAATTGTAGGACAGTTATAAGACATAATATTGATCTGTTCACAGTTTCTTTCCTGATGGATATTAATGATAAAAAAGATCAGCAAGACAAAAAGAACAAAGCCATTCATCGAGATGTTAATGAGAATTGAGGCAATAATTTTTTTAAGACTTTTCATCATCACAATCGGAAGGAGTAAAATAGCCAGACCTATGAAAAAAACAAAATAGGAAACAAAAAATTCAATTCTAATTCTACCGCTTGAAGCTGAAAATAATACTGTTACCAGAACAACTGCCAAGAATAAAACGCCTGCACTAATCACGCTGAAAAGAAGAGATTTAAGCCCTGTTATTCTGAAGCTGAAAATAATGGTAGCAAGGAAAAATGCGATCCAGATATAAATATGAATATTCTCTGAAAAGAAATCCGTAGATTTTATAATAACTACATTATTCAGAAGATTCTGAAGATTGTCTGAATAATAGTAGTAATCTGTCGTGTTATTCTTAAAATATTCTGCCGGAGAAAGCTGGTTATCAATATCCGGATTAAAGTCTCTGATCTGAACGGAATCATTTACCACTTCACCGTCAACCACTGCAGCGACAGAATCTGTAACAGCTTCGGTATACACATAATTTCCGTCTTCGTCCATTGGCGGATTATTTACATCATATTCTTCACCCGGAACCGGTTTGTATTTTTTAATAAAATATCTTACGTTGAAATCATTGGGATGATAGATCATTTTCACCCAGCTTTTTGAATCAAGATTATTGTTGATTCCGAATTTTTTCGAAATATCAAGAAAACTTTTCAGCAGTTTTTCAATTTCAGCAGGATTTTTTTTGTTAAGCAGTTCCGTTGTAAATCGGTTGATTTCAAATCTCTTCTTTTTATAAGAGTCTTTAAGCATCTGATTGTATCCGTCATAAGGCTCTTCACCGGAATATTGCATCCTCAAATAATCCTTTCCTGAATCATCATCACTATAAAATACATCAGAAAAATTATAATACGTTAAATCCGTGGTATTGATGTAGGATGACATATCCACGACATCTTTTTTGAAATAGTAGGTTGCAGAGCCTTTTTTATTTTCTTCATACGCCAGATTCTTTTTGGTTTCACCTGATGGGAAAAGGAAATCTCCGTATTTATCTTTTTTATAAACGGTTTTTGAATATAAGTTATAGAACTGATAAACCCTGTTATAGTACACAAAATATTTCTGGTTCCGGTCTATTTTATTAATATCCGTTTCGCAATACAAATCGTAAAACTTTGGAAAAGTTCTGTTATCCAAAGTATAATGCTCAAGATCCTGAGAAAGAAAAGCATTGGCTTTATTAATAACGTTGATGTTTTCAGTCATTTCCTGATCGGGATATTTGTTTTTAATAAACATCTTGAAACCCGTCATATAAGAAAAATAAAAAGTAGTACCTGCAAAAATAATAATGAAGTACTGAACAAACTGCAGGAACAATTTCCCTTTTGAAGAAGGATAAAAGTTTTTGAATGCGTTATTTTTAAACATCATAATCAGCCATCCCACCATCATGAGAACGGAAATAATGAGGTGGATAAAAATCATTCCTTCGCGGAAATAGTCATCTTTTACATTCATTTTCTGTAAAGAGGCCGGATCTGCGTGAGAAATATAGCCTACGATAAAAAAGAAAATATGAAGCACTGCACTCGCCAAGAGCATCCACACAATTCTGGTGTTCCAGACCGTTGGATATTTTTCGAGCAGATATTGGTTGAATTGATTTATTTTTTGCATTTTTTGTTGAATTTGAGAAAATTAGCTTACGAAAAATCTTCTGGTTGAAGAAGAAATATTACGGATATACACCACATTCATTCTGGCATTTCCGAGCGCGGACATCACGGTATGAAATTCTGTATCTGCTGAAAAATGAGCGACATAAACCCCTCCGTTGAAATTCAGTTTTTCAAGAGGGAAACCTTCAAATGCTTTTAATAAATCTTCTCTGGAATTTGTGGTATCAATTTCGATAATCAGTCCGTCGTTTTCTTCATTTACCAATTCAGAATTGTCTTTGTACTGTCCGTTTTTCAGGAATATGACTTTGTCTGATATTTTCTCTACTTCGTAAAGCTGCTGTGAACTCAAAATCAATGCAATAGGATTGTTAACCGAATTTGCAATCGATTTTAAATCTTCCAGAATAACCTGTTGCGCCAAAACATCCAGATTGGCAAGAGGTTCATCCAGTAATAAAATTTCCGGTTTTCTGAGCAGTGTTCTGGCTAATTCGAAGCGCATTTTGTAGCCTGAAGAAAGTTCGCTCCACTTCAGATGTTTGTAATTCCAAAGTCCGAGACGGGCAATCATCATTAAAGTTCGTGTTTCATTTTCTTCAGGTTTCACACCGTAATTTGACAGTACAAATTTTAGGTTGTCCTTTAAACTTCCGTACCATTTTGCCGTTCTTTGCGGAATGTAAACCAGCTTTGTACGGAGATCATATTCATTTTCTGGTTCTTCGTTAAAAGAATAATTCAGATCACCTTCATTGAAAGAAATTTCCTTAGCAAGGATGCGCAGTAACGTTGTTTTTCCGTTACCGTTTTCGCCTACCAAGCCGTAAACCTGTCCTTTATTCATTTCCACAGAAACAGGACCCAGCGAAAAGCGGTTGCTTCCGTAGGATTTTAAAATATTTCTCGCTCTCAGTACAGATTTTTCCAGTGATTGTTCTTTTACCGGAATTTTTTCTATTTTCTGAAGAAGATTTTTTGATTTTTCGATGAGCTCATCCGTATACGAAGGAAACTGTTCTTTCCAGTCAGTTAATGCGACAGCTTCTTTGTAGATCTCCATATTCTGAGTATCCATCGCACAGTCCAGTAATTTTCTAAATCCTAAAACAGTATCTTTATTGTCGAAAAAATGATAGACTTCGGCTACTCTTTGCTGATGTTTCGTCATTTGGTTTCAGAGTTGTTAATTTTCAGGTTTTAAAGATATAAAATTTCTTTTCCCCACAATTCTTTTGGCTTAAATAAAAACTAATTTATTTTCCTATCACCTTTACCATAGGAAATCTTTCATAAAAAGAAAAATTTACCGGCATTCCTTTAACTTTCTCTCTACAAGCTCATGCTTTTTCTCGCTCCAGCGATAGCAGTGTTGCCCCAGTATAATCATGTTGTTATCCACCACTTTATATTCCGCGGTTGTCACCACTGTACCGGCACAGCATTGATTCCTTTCGTAAATTCTTTTTTTAGCCTGATCAAATTCCAAAGAAATTCCGCTAAAGCCACTTTCAAAATACTGCCGGGATTTTTTATCATATAAGAAGTAAATACTGGAAGTGTTGGGACCGGCATAACTGCTTTCAAAAACGGAAAAATCCATAATTCCATCAAAATTATAATCATTTACAGCAATACTATTCAATCCCCAAGGTTGGCATTCTACATTAAGAATCTGCAACACTTTATCAGTTTTTTTCTCAATAATCTTCACTGCGGAAACTTTCGGGTAATATTCATCTTTCTTTTTGGTAAGTACAATTTTAAAATAATTATTTCCCAGAGAAACAGGCTGCAGCAGTTCTCTTCCAGACCATTCGATATTTTCACCGACATCAAAAGCATATTGTTTGGTAAGGCTGACTTTGAGTTCGGTATTGTTTTTTGTATTTTTCCATGTTCCTTCGAGGTTATCTTTGGATTTAGAAAAATTATTGATCGTTAAAACAGCTGTTGTAATATCTTTTTTTGAATTTTCCTTTTCCTGAAATATAAGATGTCCATTGTTTATTTTGCCATTGTCCAGACTTATCGGTTCATCGAAATTAGTATAAGAATATGTAGCATCAGCCAATTTCCCATAAGGATAAATCACCATTTCAACAGGATAATTGCCGATAAAGCCGGTGTATACAGTTTGTGCATTTATGGTGAAAATCAAAAAGAAAAATAGAATGGAAAAGATTTTTTTGTGCATTTTTAAATTTACAGGTTTTGTTCTAAATGTACAGAATTTTTATAATTCTGAAAGATACTCCGGAAAAAATTCCGGAAAGTGTTCCAGGTTACATTGAAAGGATTTTAGACGATGAAAGAAATGGATTTAAATTTTCCGAAGAGCAAAAGGAAAGTATTAGGAAAACAAGGCATAGACCTTATGAATAAAGCCCTGAAATTGAGACTTTTATTTATAAAATAAGCTCTAAATATTATAATTATAGTGAATAGATATTTTTTTTCAAAATCTTAAAATTTTATTGATTCAAATCTTTCTCCAACTTTTCCAAATATTGTGACCATGCACTCGAGCAACCACCAAAACATTCAAATTGCAGGATCAAGCCTTCATGCGTGAAAACAATTTTTGTTTTATCGGCTTCTTTGAAAATCTCAAAACAAATTTTTGTTCCGGTCCATTCGTCCATTTTGTTTATAAATGTGAGTTTGCTTTCGATCACTTCCCAAATAATGTTTTCGTAAGGATTTACTTCTATAAGTCGTTGAACGGTGTGATGAACTCCATCTCCGGCATCAAAAATAAATTCATCATTCCTATTTTCAGATCTTCCGGTAATGATTTCATTATGCAGACCAATCCACCAGTTTCGGGGATTGATTAAAGTACTGAAGATTTCTTCAGGGGATTTTGAAGTGGTGAAGCGGTAAGAGAAATTTTGTACTGACATCGTTTTGTGTTTTTATGAATTTTCAAAATCATATATTTTCCTCAAAGTAGTTTTATCTGCAATCACATTAAAAGCAATGTTTCCGTTAAATTCATGATAACCAAAAATATAGTTTTTTGATTTATCAATAACTTTAATTCCGTTAAATTTTTCTATTTTTTCAGGATTTTGCAATTCGGCAAAACCAAATATAGTGATAAAATCACTCAATTTTTCGGCTTTTATGGAGACTGATTTTGCAAAGGGATCTGAAAGATATTTCTTATTAAAATCCACATCAACAGATAAAGTCTGAGGAAAATGACCGCCTGTTTCGGTATAAAAGAATTTGAGCTTTCCACATTTTTTACATTTCCACAAATCGGCGCCGTTCATCGGATAAGAGCCTAAAAAAATTTCTGAATCATCTGAAGATTTAAATTGCAGATAGCTTAAATATCCAAATTTACCGTCGTAAATCTTAAAATTCTTTTCATAATCTATTAAAATATTGTGCTTACATTGAACATCTTTTATCGGATATTCAGCAAAAAATTCATTAATATTTTCCAAAACAAGTGAATCGGAAGCATTATCTAAATTTTTATTTTCACTGCTATTCTTTAAAATTGACGTTATTATTTTTTTTAACATACCATTTTGTGATTATAGAAAATGATTAGCGAACTACCTATTTTTTTGATGAAATTTGAACTAAAAATTGGAAAAAAAGTTTTTACGAATATATATCACAAAGTTTTCAAAATTCAGACATCACATTAGTCTTTTCCTCATATACTTTTACGGAATGTAATATTACCTTTTTTGAGTTCTACTTGTTTATATCTAAAATGATCAATATACCCAAAGTACCATTCTTTGTTTTCATAAACAAATGTCATAGGCTGTGGCAGAAGAGGTCTGTAATGATTTCCAACCTGAGGATATTTATAACTTACACCGATAAGCAATTCATCTCCATCTTCAGGATTGTAGTCAAAATCAAATTCAGCATTATTATTCAGAGCTTCCATAACAAATTCAGCAGTAAGGTCTTGATCAAGTTTTTCTGAAGGTCTAATAATCTGCCCCATAATTCTACGCTTTTCTTCAAATGTTAATCCCCGGACAGTTTTTTCTAATTTCCAATAATAAATCTGCTTATTATATTCTTCTTTATTGTCAAATATTTTAAACGATTCTATTTCTAAGTTTAGAATACTCTTTAATTCTTGTTCGTTACAGGTACAAAAAGTTATATATTTTTTATTCTCACACATAGTATTAGATTATGCTATAAAAATCTAATTTAGACATTCTTATTATTAAAACAAAAAACCTCACAGGTTTTAAAAACCTGTGAGGTTTGATTTTATGGTAAATCATTAAAATTTCCGAAAACTACATTGTCTCCATTTTGAAACTCATGCTTTCGATAACTTTCAGGATGGCTTCAACCGTATCCATCGATGTTAAACAAGGAACACCGTTTTCTACGCTCATTCTTCTGATCTGGAAACCGTCTCTTTCCGACTGTTTTCCTTTCGTCATCGTGTTCACAACGTACTGTACTTTTCCTTTCTGGATCAGGTCGATCAGGTTGACACTCTCCTCCCCGATTTTATATCCGATTTTGCATGGAATTCCTTTTTCCTCAAAGAATTTCGCTGTTCCTTCCGTTGCCCAGATTCTGAAACCAACTTCGTGGAATCTTGCTGCCAGATCAGCCGCTTCCTGTTTGTGTTTATCTGCAACCGTGAACAAAATTGAGCCGTGCATCGGAACTTTTCTTCCAGCCGCAACCAATCCTTTGTATAAAGCTTTCTCCAGAGTGGTATCTTTCCCCATAACCTCTCCTGTAGACTTCATTTCAGGGCCTAGAGAGATATCTACTTTCGTTAATTTTGAGAAAGAGAACACCGGAACTTTTACGAAAACTCCTTCTTTATTGGGAACCAATCCGCTTTCGTAGCCTAAATCTTTCAGTTTCTGTCCTAAAATTGCTTTTGTAGCCAGATTTGCCATCGGAACATCCGTAATTTTAGATAAGAAAGGAACGGTTCTCGATGATCTTGGGTTTACTTCGATCACATATACATTTCCTTCAAAAAGAACATACTGGATGTTCATCAATCCGATCACATTTAATCCTTTCGCCAATCTTTTCGTGTAATCAACCAAAGTTTCGATTTCGCTTGGTGAAATATTTTGTGGAGGATACACTGCAATTGAGTCTCCGGAGTGAACTCCCGCTCTTTCGATGTGTTCCATAATTCCCGGAATGATTACCGTTTCACCATCGCAGATGGCATCGATTTCCACTTCTTTTCCCACCATGTATTTGTCGACCAAAACAGGATGTTCTGGGCTTGCTTCCACTGCATTTTCCATATAGTGCGCCAGTTCTGTTTCCGTGTACACGATTTCCATTGCTCTACCTCCCAAAACGTAGCTCGGACGAACCAACACCGGATAACCGATCTCGTTGGCAATTTTTATTGCTTCTTCTTTTGAAACCGATGTTTTTCCTAAAGGCTGCGGAATCTGCATTTCCTGAAGCGCTTTTTCGAATTTATCTCTGTTTTCCGCTCTGTCCAGATCTTCCAGAGAAGTTCCCAAAATCTCAACTCCGTGAGCGGCTAATTTATCTGCCAAATTGATGGCTGTCTGTCCTCCGAACTGTACAACCACTCCTTTTGGTTTTTCCAATTCGATGATGTTCATTACATCTTCTTCCGTTAAAGGCTCGAAGTATAGTTTATCTGAAATCGAGAAGTCTGTAGAAACGGTTTCCGGATTATTGTTGATGATAATCGCTTCGTAGCCCATTTCTTTGATTGCCCAAACTGAGTGCACCGTTGCGTAATCAAACTCAACTCCCTGTCCGATTCTGATAGGCCCTGAACCTAATACGATGATTTTTTCTTTATCTGAAACCACAGATTCGTTTTCTTCTTCGTACGTTCCGTAGAAATAAGGGGTTTCCGATTCGAATTCTGCCGCGCAGGTATCTACCATTTTGTATACCGGCATTACTCCGTTTTCTTTTCTGAAATTGAACACTTCACGCTCCGTCACGTTCCAGAGAACTGAAATATTTACATCTGCAAAACCTAGTTTTTTGGCTTCCAGTAAAATTTCTTTACTGAATTTATTTTCTGCAATTGTCTTTTCGAAATCAATCAGTTTTTTGATTTTCCAGATGAAGAATTTATCAATTTTGCTCCATTCTACGATCTGTTCCCAGTCGTACCCTCTTCTTAAAGCATCTCCGATGATGAATAATCTTTCGTCATCACAAACTCTGATTCTTCTTTCAATTTCTTCAGCCGTTAAAGCTGCTGCCTGTTTAGTTTTTAAACCAATATGTTTAATTCCGGTTTCCAGAGAACGGATGGCTTTCTGTAAAGATTCTTCGAAATTTCTTCCGATTGCCATTACTTCACCCGTAGCTTTCATCTGGGTTGATAATCTTCTGTCCGCTGTTTCGAATTTATCGAAAGGGAATCTTGGGAATTTCGTTACCACATAATCCAAAGCTGGCTCGAAACAAGCGTATGTCTTCCCAGTCACCGGATTCATGATTTCATCCAATGTTAAACCTACCGCAATCTTTGCAGCGATTTTTGCGATCGGATATCCTGTTGCTTTTGATGCTAAAGCGGATGATCTCGAAACTCTCGGGTTTACTTCGATGATATAATAATTGAATGAATGCGGATCTAAAGCCAACTGTACGTTACATCCTCCTTCAATTCCTAATGCTCTGATGATTTTCAGTGAAGCGTTTCTCAGCAATTGGTATTCTCTGTCTGAAAGCGTCTGAGAAGGTGCCACAACGATTGAATCTCCTGTGTGAACTCCAACCGGATCTATATTTTCCATGTTACAAACTACAATGGCGTTGTCGTTTGCATCACGCATTACTTCGTATTCTATTTCTTTGAATCCTGCGATTGATTTTTCAATCAGACATTGTGTTACGGGGCTGTGTTTTAATCCCAGTTCAGCAATTTCTTTCAGTTCAGTTTCGTTGGAAGCGATACCTCCTCCTGTTCCACCCATGGTGAAAGCCGGACGAACAATAACAGGATACCCGATTCTGTCTGCAAAATTTAATGCTCCTTCTACGGTATTTACGATGTCAGATTCCGGAACGGGTTCGTTCAGTTCTCTCATCAGTTCACGGAAAAGGTCTCTGTCTTCCGCTCTGTTGATGGCTGAAAGTTTTGTTCCCAACACTTCAACTTTGCATTCTTCCAAAATTCCTGATTTTTCCAATTCTACCGCCATATTCAGTCCGGTTTGTCCGCCAAGCGTTGGTAACAGCGCATCGGGACGTTCTTTTCTGATGATGTGACTTACAAACTGAAGTGAAATCGGCTCAATGTATACTTTGTCTGCGATTTCAACATCCGTCATAATGGTTGCAGGGTTTGAATTAATCAAAATTACCTTGTAGCCTTCTTCTTTTAAAGATAAGCAAGCCTGCGTTCCTGCGTAATCAAATTCCGCCGCCTGACCGATAATGATGGGACCTGAACCGATTACTAAAATTGTTTTTATGTCGTTTCTTTTCATTTTACTTTTTAAATTTTATTTTACCAAATTGCTTTTTACGATTGTATTTCTAATTTCTTGTTCAAAATAATAAGCAATATCAAAATTATCTGTTGCCTGATTTTCCAATACTGTAACCGAAATTCTCTTCTTTGGATAATATAGGTTAACAGCTGTAAACCCTGCTGGCGGAGAAAATCCTGTATGTCCGATTTCAAAAACCTCCGCTTTGTCGTTAATTCTTAATCCGTAGCCATAACCTATTTCTTTCTCACTGAAAAGTGTATGAATATCTGTAATAGAATAATGAATCATTTTCTGATAGCTTTCGTCTTTCAGAATTTTACCATTGTAAAGAAGATTGTTCCATTTTGCCAGATCTCCGGCTGTAACAATCAAATGACTTCCAGGATAAAGTTCTGCTGAATATGGAAATTCTTTGACCAGATTTGTCCCGTCTTTTGTAATCGCATAACTGTTAACAAGACTTTTCTGATTTACAGTATTAGGATAAAAACTACTTTTCATTCCACATCTTCCAAAAAGTTTTGTAACCAGTTGTTCATACGATTTTCCAGTTGCACTTTCCAGAATTTTGCCCAGCATAGCATAACCAACATTCGAATACTTGAACTGAGTTCCCGGCTCAAAAAGTAATTCTTCTTTTAATTGCCAGGCATCAATCCCTGAAGAATTGTTCAATAGATGATGAACAGTTACCTTGTTTGCCCAATCATATTTTAAATCCTTCAGATAAGTATTGATTGGCTGATTAAGACTGATCTTTCCTTTTTCTACTTCTAGCATTACCAAAGTCGCTGTAATCTGCTTTGCAATAGACATTGATGAAAATCTATCGTCAAGGCTAAGCTTAGTCTGATTTTTAGCATTTGAAAACCCGTAAGCTTTTTCGTAAATATTTTTTCCTTCTTTTGAAATCACAACCACTCCATTGAATGTTCTTGGATTTTTGGTTTGAACCAAACTGTCAATCTTTTGAAACAATTGTTTTTGCTCAACAACTTTTGCTGTATTACAGCTTAGTAAAATACTTGTAGCGAAGGTTAGAAAAAGGGACTTCAAAATAATTTTACTTTTTAAAGTTTTCCATTAATTCAATAAACTCATCAAACAAATAATTCGCATCTTCAGGACCTGGACTTGCTTCAGGGTGATACTGAACGGAGAAACAAGGGTGAATTTTGTGTTTCAGACCTTCGTTTGTTCTGTCGTTCAGTGCGATGTGTGTTTCTATTAAGTCTGTATATTTTAAACTTTCCTGATCTACTGCGTAACCGTGATTCTGAGAAGTGATCGCCACTTTGTTTTTCTCTACATCTAAAACCGGGTGATTTCCTCCTCTGTGTCCGAATTTTAGTTTGAACGTTTTAGCACCACAAGCCAAACCAATTAACTGGTGTCCTAAACAGATTCCGAAGATCGGAACTTTTCCTAAAATTCCTCTAATCATTTCTAAAGCCTGTTGGTTATCTTCAGGATCACCGGGACCGTTGGATAACATGACTCCGTCCGGATTCATCAGTAAGATTTCTTCTGCGGTTACATCCTGAGAAACGACTGTAATATCGCAGTTTCTTTGGGATAATTCTCTGATAATTCCTAATTTGGAACCAAAATCTACAAGCACCACTTTAAGTCCTCTTCCCGGATTTGCATAAGGTGTTTTTGTGGAAACCTGCTCTACCTGATTGGTTGGGAAGCTGGTTGATTTTAATTCTGAAACGACTGTGCTTTCATCGGCATCAGCGTTTACGATTTTTCCTTTCACCACTCCGTGGTTACGAAGAATTCTTGTCAGCCTTCTGGTGTCGATTCCTGAAATTCCTGAAAGGTTTTTCTTTTTAAATAATTCATCTAAAGTAATCTGAGTACGGAAATTGGATGGCAGATCACAAAGTTCTTTTACAATAAGTCCTTTAATTGCCGGTTCAATACTCTCATAGTCATCTCTATTAATTCCATAGTTTCCGATAAGCGGATAGGTCATGCAAACAATCTGACCGCAGTAAGACGGGTCAGAGATCAGTTCCTGATACCCTGTCATTCCGGTATTGAAAACCACTTCTCCCGCAGTTTCCAATTCTGCTCCGAAACCTTCTCCATGAAACACTTCACCGGACTCAAGTATTAACTTTTTCTTCATTTTTTTTATTTAGATTTTCTTTTTTATTAACAGGTCGCCTCTACGAGGCTTTTTTTTCTTTTCCATGGGTTTTACCCATGGCTATTAACAGATCGCCCTTTCAGGGCTTTGGTCATCATCTTTTTTTCTTTTCCATGGGTTTTTTACCCACGGTTATTAACAGATCGCCCTTTCAGGGCTTTGATTATCTTCTTTTTCTTGTTTCCATGGGTTTCACCCACGGCTATTGTTGTTTGACCCTTTCGGGTCGGCTTACTACTTGATTCTTTTTACTTTTACCTTGGTTCTTATTTAAAAGTATATCCTTGTTTTTCCAAGGCTTCTTTTAAGATTGCCATTCTTGCGAAAACACCGTTCTGCATTTGTTTGAAAACTCTTGAGCGTTCGCATTCTACCAAATCGTCATCAATTTCCACTCCTCTGTTAATGGGTGCAGGATGCATGATGATGGCTTCTTTTTTCATGGCTTTTTCCCTTTCTTTGGTTAAGCCATATTTTTTGTGATATTCTGAAGCGGAGAAACTCATTTTGGCGTCGTGTCTTTCGTGCTGGATTCTTAATAACATCAGAACATCTACATCATGAATCATTTCATCAATATTCAGATAGGTTCCGTTGATTAAGGCTCCTTCATCAAACCACTGTTCCGGTCCTGAGAAATATACTTTTGCGCCTAATCTTCTTAACGCTTCGGCATTGGAATTTGCCACTCTGCTGTGTTTTACGTCTCCAACGATTCCTACTTTTAATCCTTCAAATTTTCCGAATTCCTGATAGATCGTCATTAAATCCAGCATACATTGTGAAGGGTGGTTTCCTGTTCCGTCTCCTCCGTTGATCACCGGAATTTTTATATTTTTCAGTTCATCGAAATACCGGTCTTTCTTATCTCTGATTACGACAAGATTTACGCCCAGACTTTCGATGGTTTTTACCGTATCATAAAGACTCTCTCCTTTGTTTACGGAACTGTGGGAAGCATCGAAAGGAACGACCTGCAATCCTAATTTTCTTTCAGCAATATCAAAACTTGTTTTCGTTCTTGTACTGTCTTCGAAGAAAAGATTGGAACAGAAAACCTCTCCTTCAATTTTGGCAGTTTTCCCGTTCGCAAAAGCCAATGCTTCTGTTACTATACTGTTGATTCTCTCGTTGCTTAGTTCTGTAATCGTAAACATATTGTCTTTAAATTTTTTACAAAAAAAAAGCGAAGAAAATATCTTCGCTTAAAATAAATAAATATCGTAAAGGGCGTCTACGCCCGGTAATTCTAATGATATAAATACTGTGTTATTCATTAGGTGCAAAGATATAACAATTCTGTAAACTGACAAAATGAAAATTAAATTTGTGAAAAATCTGTCATTTTTTTTCTGGCTGAATCTGATAAGTAATAGTGCCAAAGTATCATTGCAGCAATAGATCTGAGCGGTTTCCACTCTTCACTGATTGTTATGATTTCTTCTCTGGATATTTTCGGAGGCAATTGTTTAATTTTTTTTAAAGCATTTACTACGGCAAGATCTCCGATTGGGAAAATATCGGTTCGTCGAAGAGCTAGCATAAGATAAATATCGGTCGTCCAGTTTCCGATTCCTTTTAAGCTGATTAATGTTTCCCGAATTTTTTCATCAGACATTTCCTGAAATTTCTCAAGATTTATTTTTCTTTCCAGAATTGAATTTGCCAGACCTTTGATATACGTATTTTTCTGTCGGCTTACGTAGCATTCTCTCATTTCGGCATCCGTAAGACTAAGAATTTTTTCAGGAGTGATTTCTGTAATCTTTTCTTTCAGTTTATATAATGCGGCTAAGGCTGAAGCGAGAGAAACCTGCTGTTCCAGAATGATATGAACAAGGGTTTCAAAAGTATTTTCTCGGTTCCACATCGGAGGATAACCATGATTTTCGATAATTGATTTTAAATCCTGATCACAATTCGCGAGAAAATCACACATCTCATGAAAATTTGAGGTATTGAAAGTCAGTATTTCATCATTCATCTCTTTTGCGTTTTGTTTTACAATCTTTATCATTAAATTTATTTAACCTTTTTTACCACAAAAGATTTAAACACTTTAGTTTCTTGAATTTAATACTTATTGGAAAAAAGAGTACATAAGTTAAAAAAATCAAAGATTTTTTCTCTTTGCAGACTTTTGAAATACTTTAAATAAATCCAATAAAGCCCTTTGTATCTTTTGTGGTTAAATTTAAAATTAGTACAGCAGAAATTATTTCCCGGTCTCCATATTTTTTAAATCTGTTATGGATTTTATTTTGAGCTGATTTGCCTGTTTTCTTCGCATAACGAGCGCATACGCATTGTTAAATCCAATCGGTTTCAGCCAACGGACCTTGTATTTTTTGATGAATTCATTTTGTACAAACTGATAGGTAAGATCAGGGCTTTCGGTCACATTTTCAATCGTTTTATGATCCGGAGTGAGCAGAACCAGCAATCCGGTACCTGTATATTCCGGGTAAAAATCCACAGCATCATTCATTAAGGCATCAAAACAGATTTTTGTTCCGCCTAATCCTGTTTTGGTTTCAACTTTATAGTTTGTGTTTCCTTCGATGAGCATTCGGTAGATTTCGGCAAGAATATATTGTTCTCCAAAAATTTTTGATCCGATCCGGACGGTTTGATTTCCCGCTTCTTTAGGTGCTTTGTACAGATTATTCCTGATTAAAAATTCTTTTGCTACTTTTTCAGGAACCTGATGAAGATAATCTGTCTGATAGTTCAGTTCGGTCATCACGGAATCATTGATTTTTCCTGAAAGAAGATTGAGCGTCTTTTCGAGATCAGGATATTTCTGCAACGTTTTTTCTTTAACAATAGGAGCGGCGAAGTAAGGCGGAAATATTTTTTTATCATCATCAAGAACCAAAAGATCGTATGCTTTTATTCTTCCATCGGTAGAATATCCGCTGATAAGGTCTAGTTTGCCTTCATACAAAGCTTTGTACATGAGAGCGTCATTAACAACCGAAGGATTGACATCCAGCTGATAAATCTTTTTTAAGCCGATATCTCCATCTTTTCTTCCCATAAATTCAGGGGTAAAACCTGCCTTTAATCGGGTTGATGAGTTTTTATTCCAAAAATAAATTCCTCCTGCAACAATCAGCAGTAAAGGAATAATCCATATCATTTTTGTGATTGTACGATATTCTGATTTCTGAACAAAAGCAATCATCTGATCCACAATAACCGCCAGTAAAGCGGCCGGAATTGCTCCTGCAAGAATCATATTTGAATTGTTCAGGGAAATTCCGCCAAAGATGAATTCTCCCAAACCTCCCGCTGCAACAAAAGAAGCCAATGTTGCGACTCCAACGTTGATTACTGCGGCAGTTCTTATTCCGGCAACGATAACCGGCATTGCTAAAGGTAATTCCACTTTCAGAAGTAATTGGCTTTTTGTCATTCCCAAAGATTTTGCCGCTTCAATGATATTGTCATTTACTCCCGAAATTCCTGTGTACGTATTTCGGATGATGGGTAATAAAGCGTAAATTAACAGTGCGACAATGGCGGGTTGCGGCCCGATTCCGAAAACGGGAATCATAAAACCTAGCAAGGCAATGCTTGGAATCGTTTGTAAAATTCCGGCAACCGTTAAAACCGGAGTGGCTAATTTCTTTTTCCGGCTGATGAGAATTCCCAACGGCAAACCGACAGCAATTGCCAACAACAGGGCTATAAAGGTTAATCCCAAATGCTGGATCACCTGAATATAGATCTTGTGTTGCTGCTCAACAAGAAACTGCCATAAACTTTGCTGCATCAGGTCAACTGTTTTTGTCGGTATTCATTAAAAGAAGCTGTAATTGTGTTGTAAAGTTCAGCATCTCCGGAATTTGTACTGAGATCCTGCAAAACATTCCAGATATTCTGATCTTCATCAAATCTTTTTTCTGAAGTATTTTCAAATTGCAGTTCTGAAATTTTCGTGATTTGATATTCTAATGTCAACCGGTTATTGGCAAAGAAATTTTTCACAAAATCATTCGCAGGACGGTAAATCATTTCTTTCGGAGTTCCGATCTGTATTATTTTTCCTTTATCCATGAGGCATATTCTGTGTCCCAATTCGAAAGCTTCAGATACATCGTGGGTTACCAGAATGATGGTTTTATTTTTAAGCTCGTCCAGCGTTTTAAACTCATTATGAATCTCGGATTTCGTCATATTATCCAATGCTCCAAAAGGTTCGTCCATCAGTAAGATGGGAGTATTGGCGATTAAAGCTCTGGCTATTCCGACGCGTTGCTGTTGTCCGCCGCTTAATTCATGGGGAAATCTGTTTAAAACATCACCGGATAAATGTAATTTCTGAATAAGCTCCTCCGTTCTATCTTTAATCTTCTTTGAGTTCCATTTTTGAAGTTTCGGAACGACGGCGATATTTTCGGCAACCGTATAATGGGGAAAAAGCCCTGAATTCTGCATGACATAACCTATTCCCATTCTCAGTTGCTCAACGTTATGATCCTTGATATTTTTACCATCGATTAAAATTCTTCCCGAATCTGATTCAATAAGCCGGTTGATCATTTTTAAAGTTGTTGTTTTTCCGCAGCCGCTTGTTCCCAGCAATACCAGAATTTCCTTTTCATGGACAGCAAAGGAAATATCGTCCACTGCGGGACGATTTTTAAAACTTTTGGAAACAGATTCTACCGTAATCATCAATGGGAATTATTTAGCCAGTCGGATTCCTGTAAATTGCCATTGCAGTGATGTGGGAAAGAAATTTCTGTATGTTTTCCGGCTGTGTCCTTTTGGTGTTGCTAATGAAGCGCCTCTTAACACCATTTGATTGACCATAAATTTTCCGTTGTACTCTCCTACCGCTCCTTCTTCTTTTGCAAAGCCGGGATATGGAAGATAAGCACTTCCTGTCCATTCCCAGCGTTTTCCCCAGTTCAATTTTCCGGAAGCGACTTCCCATTCCGCTTCGGTAGGTAAACGCATTCCTTTCCAAGAGGCAAAAGCCGATGCTTCAAAAAAGTTGATGTGACAAGCGGCTTCGTCGAGAGTGATTTCTTTTAAACCGTTCAATGTGTACTGCATCCATTTACCCTCAATAAAATGCCAGTATAAGGGAGCTTTTGCCTGATTTTCTTTCACCCATTCCCAACCTTCCGCATGCCAATGTCTGAAATTTTCATATCCTCCGTCATTCATAAATTCCAGATATTCTGAATTGGTTACTAATCGGTTTGAGATTTGGAAATCATTGAGATATACTTTATGTCTGTTCAGTTCATTATCAAAACAAAATTCTTCTCCTTCAAATCCTATTTCATAAATTCCTTCATCGAAAGAGAGCATTTCAAAATTTTCAGGTTCTGATTTTTCTAACGGAAAATTTTCGCTGTAAGCGGGAAATAAAGGATTGTGTCCGAGAATATATTTGATATCGGTTAATAATAATTCCTGATGCTGCTGTTCGTGGTTTAAACCTAATTCAAAGAGTTTTTGAAGATCATCGGATAAGTCGTTGTTTAAAAGAAAATTTTCCATCTGTTCATCGACATATTTCCGATACTGAAAAATATCTGCAACCGAAGGTCGGCTTAAATTTCCTCTGTCAGTCCTAATAACTCTTGCGCCAATGGTTTCATAATAACTGTTGAAAACGAAATTATATTGGGAATTAAACACCTCATAACCATCAAGATTCGGGATCAAAATAAAAGTTTCGAAAAACCATGTGGTATGTCCTAAATGCCATTTTGGCGGACTTACATCTACAACAGGCTGAACTACAAAATCTTCTGTTTCAAGCGGTTCGCATATTTCCACAGACCTCGCTCTGATTCTGCGGTAATTCTCAAGCAACTGTTTTTCTTTGACTAGTGTATTCTGTTCGATCATCGTTTTAGCTTTTAATTTAAATTAGACTTTCCAGATCGCATCCACAAACCAGCCTTTGGTATCCGAAATCTGTTTTAACGGTTTAAATCCTGTTTTTCTTGCCATTATGTCGACTTCTTTTTTCGAATATTTCTGAGAAATTTCCATATAAATGGCTTCATTTGCCTTAAAGTTTACCTCTTCCTCTTCAATATGTACCGACTGATCTTCCAGACTGATCAGGTAACTTCTGCAGGCTCCGGAAAGCGGATCGTAAGTTTGGTAATGTTTGAACTGATTCGTTTTAAAATCAGCATCCAGCTCTTCATTAATTCTGTCTAAAAGATTAAGGTTGAACGATGCCGTTATTCCCGCTTTATCATTATAGGCAGCAAGAATGGTGTGGGGATTTTTCTTCAGATCAAAGCCAATAAGAAGAATATCATTTGGATTGAGTTTCGATTTTAATGCATTACAGAATTCATAGGCTTCTTCAATTTCCATATTTCCAATATTTCCACCTAAGAAAAGAATGACTTTTCTGCGGGAAGAAATTTCGTTGGCTTTATCGAGCATTTCAAAGTATTCTCCATTAAGACCTGTCATTTTAAGCTCCGGAATTTTTGAAGTAAGATTTTCCTCCAAAATTGAAATAATATTTGCGGAAATATCAATCGGCATATAGGTAAAATCTGCGTTTTGCTCTACAAGATATTCAAGCAGATGAGAGGATTTTGTAGCATCTCCTGCTCCGAGTTCCACCAAATCAAAAGGCTCGTCGAATGCTCGTATCGCGTTTGCGAGTTCTCTCTTTTTTCCGGTAAAGATTTCAAGTTCGCAATCGGTGAGATAATATTCCGGCATATTCATGATCTGCTGAAAAAGCTCATCTCCTTTTTTATCATAGAAATATTTGGATAATAAATGTTTGGGCTCTTCACTTAGTCCGTTTAAAATTTCACTTTTAAATTTATGATGGGTATCGTAATCAGCCAATGAAGTTATTGCCGTAGTCGTATTTCGGTTCATATTAATCTGGATTTCGTATGCAGATTACAGCAATTAGTCTGCCATTGAACAAAACAGATGTTAATATTCCGGCTGTATATCAAAAGGTTTTGGGTTTATAAAACAAAATTTTAGTTTTAATTTTTATAAAATTGTATATTTACCATTCAAAATCGACTATATGGATTTAAAAGACAGGATGATTCTCAGTATTATTCAGGAAGATTCTACGCTTTCGGTGAAAGAAATTTCAGAAAAAATTGGTCTTACTTTCACCCCTACTTATGAACGCATTAAGCAACTGGAGAAAAACGGAATTATTGAGAAATATGTAGGTCTTTTAAACCGCGAAAAACTGGGCTTAAATATTGTGGTATACTGCAATGTGCGTCTGAAAGAACAGTCTAAAAAAGTTCTGGAAACTTTTGAAAAAAACATCATGCAGCATGATGAAGTTCAGGAAATCATCAGTCTTTCCGGAGAATACGATTACATGCTGAAGATTATCGCAAAAGATATTAATTCTTATAATGATTTTACGGTGAATGTGATCTCAAACATACCTAATATCGGGCAATATCACAGTTCTATTGTGTTGCACGAGGTGAAAAAGTCTACGAAGTTTAAGATTGATCTGGGTTAAATTGAACCATTAAGATTTTAATTAAGAAGTTAAGCGAATTTAAGATTTTGAAGCGAATTATATTAAAAAATCCTATATCTCTTAATTTGTTTAACTCCTTAAATGAATCTTAATGGTTTAAAATAAATCAACCCAATAATTTATTTTTCAGTTTATTAAACTGATATTCTATTTTATCCAAACACAAATTCCCAATGCTTCCCTGATGTGTATGGTTTAAATTTCCAATTTCAAAATCGAACGCATTATTTTCAATCTCCTGCCCTACTTTTATGTAAGCATCCCGAAATGAACTTCCGTTTTTTACTTCCTCATTAATTTTCTCTACGCTGAAGAGATATTTATATTTTTCATCCTCCAAAATCCCGTCTTTTACCTGAATATTGGGTAATGTATAATTTAAAATTTCCAGACATTCTTTTAAGGAATCAATCGCAGGAAAAAGGATTTCTTTCGTAAGCTGCATATCTCTGTGATAACCGGAAGGAAGGTTATTCGTCAATAAAATAAATTCATTCGGTAACGACTGTATTCTGTTGGAACGCGCACGAACCAACTCAAAAATATCAGGATTTTTTTTGTGAGGCATAATGCTGCTTCCTGTGGTAAATTCCTTCGGAAAGCTGATGAAATCAAAGTTCTGACTTAAATACAGACAAACATCATAAGAGAATTTACCTAAAGTTCCGGCTAAAGTCGCCATTGCCATCGACAGCATTTTTTCAGACTTTCCACGCGTCATCTGAGCATACACGGAATTGTAATTCATCGAGTGGAAACCTAAATTGTACGTCGTACTTTCACGGTCTATCGGGAAAGACGAACCGTAACCCGCCGCCGAACCCAATGGATTTTTATTGATGATATTTTTAACTGAAAACAGCATTTCGATATCATCTAACAATGCTTCTGCATAAGCTCCAAACCACAATCCGAACGATGAAGGCATCGCAATCTGCAAATGCGTATATCCCGGAAGCAACACATTTTTGTGCTGTTCTGCCAATTTAATTAATATCTGAAAGAATTCGTCTGTTAATGCTGTCAATTCACGGATTTCGTCTAATAAATACAATTTAATATCCAGTAAAACCTGATCGTTTCTGGATCGCGCCGTGTGAATTTTCTTTCCGGTATCACCTAATTTTTCAATTAAAATCGATTCAATCTGGGAATGAATATCTTCCGCATTTTTATCGATTCCAAAGATTCCGTTTTCAATATCTTCTAAAATTTCTGCTAAAACAAATAACATTTGCTCTGATTCTTCATTGGAAATAATCCCTACTTCTGCCAACATTTTGCAGTGCGCCATTGAACCTTTGACATCGTATTTTGCCAAACGTTCGTCAAAATCAAGATCCTTCCCGACTGTGAATGTATTGACAAATATATTGGTGGCGTTATCGTCTTTCTGCCATATTTTTTTCATAAAATTTCTTTTTTGTTGGAAGATGGAAGTTGGGTGACGGATGTTTACAACCAACTGTTTTATCTTCCTTTATTAATTTGATTTTATCATTCCTACGAAGAAGGAATCTCTTTTAAAAATACTAAAGATTCTTCTGCATATTTCGTAGCTTTGAGAATAACAAAACTGTTTTTTGTATTATTTTCTTTTGTCTTAAAACAAAAGAAACAAAAATTCAAGACTGGAAACTCCGGCTAAAAATTATTTCTGTTCTCTAAAAATTCTAAACTTGCGCGAATTCAAAATTTGTTCTTCGGTTCAATATTTATCTCGCGCTTCGAACAGTAGAATTTTCTTAACGTTCACAGAATTAATTTTCTTAACGCCTCCGATTCCTAAGTCGTTACTTACAAGCCTCCCATCATCCATCCCTCTTCCTGCTTCCTACTTCCAGCCTATAAAACTTTCTCTAAAATTTGAATATAAATCTCAATTCCCTCCTCTATTTCCTTTATGTAAATGTATTCATCCGCGGTGTGAGAACGGGTACTGTCACCGGGACCGAGCTTTACGGAAGTGCACGGAATGATCGCCTGATCCGATGAAGTTGGGGAACCGTACGTTGTCCTCCCGATTTCCAAACCTGCTTTTACAAAAGGATGATCCATTTCAATTTTTGAAGAATTTAATCTGAACGATCTTGCGGTTAATGTAGATTTCATCTGATATTGTATGATTTCAAATGCTTCTTTATTGGAATATTCATCCGTAACTCTTACATCTAAAGTGAAAGTACAGGATTCCGGAACGACATTATGCTGAACTCCGGCATGAATTCCTGACAAGGTAATTTTAACCTCACCCAAATACTCTGAAACCTTCGGAAATCTGAAATTCAGAATATTCTGCAAATCTTCCATACATTTTACAATCGAATTATCATCGTTCGGATGAGCGGCGTGAGAAGGAGTGCCTTTCATTTCACCATCAATTACCAAAAGTCCTTTTTCTGCAATCGCCAGATTCATCTGCGTGGGTTCTCCTACAATGGCGAGTTCAATATTCGGTAATTGGGGGAAAAGCGCTTCAATACCGTCAAAACCTGAAATCTCCTCCTCTGCCGTCAAAGCTATAATTAAGTTATATTGTAAATTTTCTTTTTCATAAAAATGTAAAAAAACCTGCGCCATCGAAACCAATGAAGCTCCCGCATCATTACTTCCCAATCCGAATAATTTCCCGTCTTTTTCAATCGGAACAAAAGGATCCAAAGTATACGCTTTGTTGGGTTTTACGGTATCGTGATGGGTATTCAGCAAAATGGATGGCTTGAAAACATCAAAATTTTTGTTTACCGCCCAAATATTATTTTTAAAACGTTTTGTCGGAATCTGATGTTTTTTGAAAAAATTTTCAATTTCCACCGAAGTATTAAATTCATCTTTGCTGAATGACGGAATCTCAATCAACTTTTTTAATAATTCAATAGCATTATCCCGTAATTCTTCTTTGCTATAAACAGATTTCAGTTCCTGCATGATGGTTTTCTATATGATTTTTCAGTTGAGTTTCTTTAATGAGAAATACTTTATTGACATTATTTTTCACTGCTCCTAAAGCATTTTCCAGTTTGGGAAGAATTCCTTTATGAAGTTTTCCGTCCTCTTTTAAGGTTGAAAATTCGTCTTCGGAGATATTTTTAATAACCGATTCCGGATTATTCACATCTTCCAAAACGCCTTCTTTATCAAAGCAGTACAGCAATTCCACATCATATTTCACGGATAAAGCCTGCGCAATTACCGAAGCAATTGTATCTGCATTGGTATTGAAAAGGTGTCCCTTTTTATCGTGGGTAATTGCCGAAAATACAGGAACCAGTTCCAGTTTCAGCAATTTTGAAATTAACTTTCTGTTAACGCTTTTCTCTGTGATATCTCCCACAAATCCGAAATCTATTTCGGCGTGTTCTCTTTTTTTGGCTTTAATTAAATTCGCATCCGCTCCCGAAAAACCAACGGCTTTACACTTTTTCTGCTGAAGTTTTGCGACAATGTTTTTATTGATCCCTCCCGCATAAACCATTGCGACAATATCCAACGTATCTTTATCGGTTATTCTTCTTCCGTTTACAAGTTTTTGCTCAATTCCCAGTTTGTCGGCTAAAGTCGTTGCCAGTTTTCCTCCTCCATGCACCAGAATTTTCTTTTCCTGAATTTCTGCAAATTGCTCTAAAAACTGTTCTAACAATTCCTCGTCATCAATTAACGCTCCGCCAATTTTTATGATGTATAACTTTTCTTTCATTACAAATCTTTTTTGGAAACCTCATAGGTTTTTGAAACCTATGAGGTTTGATTTATTAAGAATTCAATTCATCTAAAATTTCAGAAAAAACCGCCTGTGCAGAGAAAATCCGGTTTTTTGCCTGCTGATAAATGATTGAATTTTCACCATCCATCACCTCATCGCTCAACTCTACATTTCTACGAACCGGAAGACAGTGCATTACCTTTGCCTGATTGGTATTTTCCAGTTTTTCATTCGTCAACATCCAATTGTCTTTTACTTCAGGCATTGCAGCATAATCATCAAAAGACGACCAGTTTTTAACATAAATAAAATCGGCATCTTTCAATGCTTCTTCCTGATTATGAATAACCTTCACATTTTTTGTAAAGTTTTTATCTAAATCATACCCTTCTGGATTGGCAATGACAAAATCTACATCCATTTCCTGCATCCATTCAGCGAAAGAGTTTCCAACCGCATGAGCAATGGGCTTGATGTGAGGCGCCCAGGTTAAAACCACTTTCGGTTTACGGTTTACACTGAGCTTAGCTTGTGGTGAGCTTGACGAACCATCGAAGTGCCAGTTTTCGGTAATGGTGATGCAATCTGCCAGACTTTGCAAAGGATGACGTGTCGCAGATTCCAGAGAAATAACCGGAACTTTCGCATGTTGCTCGAACTGGCTTAAAATGCTTTCGTTTACATCATCTTCCTTACTTTTCATTCCTGCAAAACAACGAACGGCAATAATATCGCAATATTGATTCAATACTTCAATTGCATCTTTGATATGTTCTACTGTATCACCGTTCATCACTGCGCCGTCTGCAAATTCCAGATTCCATGCTTCCTGAGCCGCATTTAAGGTTAAAACATTTAAACCTAAATTCTGAGCTGCAATCTGACTGCTTAAACGGGTTCTCAAACTTGAATTTAAAAAGACAAGTCCTATTGTTTTTCCTTTTCCTTTTTCGGATTCCGAATGAGGGTCTTCTTTAATTTGTAATGCTTTTTTTATAATGTGCTGTAAGTTTTCAACATCACTTACAGAGGTGAATTTTTTCATTTTGAATTGTTTTTTTACCGCAAAAGTTTTAACACATAAGTCACATTAGATTTAAGTTCAAAAACTTTGAAAATATTAGAACACATAAGTTGAAAATCTTTGATTTTCCCATGTTCTTTAAATCTTTAGACTTGTAGTTAGTTAATTTTAAAATTTTATCTCCATATCATTGGAGCTTTAACGCTATGAATCGCTACGTTTTTTTTATTTAACTTGAAAATATTTTCGTCCGCAAGGGCTGAACTACGTTCGTAAACCTTCAGTTTATACTCAGCTAATGATAGTTGTGTTTGTCATTCTGACGAAGGAAGAATCTAATTTTTCATTTTGCCTACTTTAGATTCCTACGGAATGACAAACTGTGCGCTAAATTTAATTTCAAATAAGCCTTCTCAGCTATCTTTAATATCTTAGCACTTAAATATTCTCCAATACTTCTTTCAAAGCATTTATGAATAGATCCGTTTCTTCTTTTTTAATATTAAGCGCCGGAAGAATCCTTAAGACCGCTTTATCACTAGAGTTTCCTGTGAAAATATGATGATGGTACAACAGGCTGTTCCTCACTTCCGAGCAATCTCTGTCGAGCTCTATTCCAATCATCAAACCTTTCCTTCGGATTGTTTTGATATGCGAAAAATCCTTAATTTCATTTTCAATATATTCGCCCATTTTTTGGGCATTTTCGATGAGATTTTCATCTTTCATGACGTCTAAAACCGCAATTGCCGCTACACAAGCCAAGTGATTTCCGCCAAAAGTAGTTCCCAATAAACCGTTGCTTGCCTGAAACTTCGGATGAATTAAAACGCCACCAATCGGGAAACCATTTCCCATTCCTTTTGCAGTGGTGATGATATCTGCTTCAATCCCAAATTCCTGATGGGCAAAAAAATAGCCGCTTCTTCCATATCCCGACTGAACTTCATCCAAAATCAAGACAGCATTGTATTTTTCGCACAATTCTTTGATTTTAGTTAAAAATTCAACTGTTGGAATCATAATTCCGCCCACTCCCTGAATTCCTTCAATGATGACGGATGAAAGTTCATTTCCCTGTTTTTCAAAAACTTCTTCAAGCTGTTCGATATTGTTCCATTCAGACTTAATGAATCTTTCATCATAATTTACCGGAGCTACAATTTTAGGATTGTCCGTCACCGAAACGGCTGCAGAAGTTCTTCCATGAAAGGAACCTGAAAAATATAGCACTTTGTTTTTTCCGTTATGAAATGAAGCCAGCTTTAAGGCATTTTCATTGGCTTCTGCTCCTGAATTGCACAAGAATAAATTGTACTCTTCAAAGCCTGAAAGTTTTCCTAATTTTTCAGCCAGTTCAGTCTGTAACTCGTTCTGAACCGAATTTGAATAGAAAGATATTTTATCTAATTGATTTTTTAATTGAATTTGATAATGGGGATGGTTGTGACCGATAGAAATCACCGCATGACCTCCGTAAAAATCAAGATATTTTTCTCCTTTATCATCCCAGAGAAATGATCCCTGAGCTTTTACCGGATTGATGTTGAATAATGGATATACGTTGAATAAATTCATGTCTATTTATAAATGATAATTGATGTTTGATGAATGATTTCATCTTTATTATATTTTTCTTTTGCCTTGAAATCGAAGATTCGACGTAGTCAAACAAAAGAAACAAAAGTTCAAGACTGGAAACTTCCGCTAAAAATTAAAACTTAATCCTAAAATTTCCAAAACTTGCGCGAATTGAAGATTTGTTTTCATTTCAAAATTTGTCTCGCGCTTCGAACAGTGGAAATTTTTTAACGTATTAATTTTTAATTTTCTTAACGCTCCATTTTCCTAGGTCGGATTATTGTCCTTTTTAAAATGCAATCGGTTTTAAGTTTAATCCTAAATTTTCTTCCCAACCCATGGCAATATTCATGTTTTGAACTGCCTGTCCGGAAGCTCCTTTCAACAAATTGTCAATCGCTGAGTGAATGACCGCAACATTCCCACATTTTTCAATCTGTATCACACAGCGATTGGTATTGACAACTTGCTTTAAATCAATTGCTTTTTTGCTTACCTGTACAAAAGGTTCATCTGCATAAAAATCTTCAAACAACTGATAGATTTCTGAAAGTTCTGCATCTGTTTTCACGGTGGAACTTGTAAAAATTCCTCTCGCAAAATCTCCTCTCCATGGAACAAAATTCAGACTGATTTCATTGGTATTAAAAGAGACTAATTGTTGTAAAATCTCATCCACATGTTGGTGTGTTAAAGTTTTATACGCTGAAATATTATCGTTCCTCCATGTAAAATGGGTCGTTGCCTGTAAAGACTGACCTGCACCTGTGGAACCCGTAATTCCTGTTGTATATACTTCATTCAACCAACCTTTTTGAGCTAAAGGAAGCAGAGCGAGTTGAATTGCTGTTGCAAAACATCCCGGATTGGCAATGCTTCTGGCTCCGAAAAGTTGTTTTTTATTGATTTCAGGTAATCCGTAGATAAAATTTCTGTTTCCGAAATTTCCATCGAGGCGAAAATCGTTCCCTAAATCAATCACCAATGTTTCATCTTTTACGGGATTCTGAATCAGCCAATTCTGACTTTCTTTGTGAGGAAGGCATAGAAACAGAATATCGACTTCTTCAGGCTGATCCGTTAAAACCATTTCACAAACCGTTGTTAAATCCGGGTACAAATCTGAAATTTTTGTTCCCGAATTTGAACGGCTATATAAAAAACTCAATGATACATCGGGATGAAAAACCAACAGACGAACCAGTTCGCTTCCTGTGTAACCGTTCGCTCCGATGATTCCTATTTTCTTTTTCATTTTATTACTTTCCATAGGTTTTCACCTACGGTTATTGTTATTGAACCCTATCGGGTTCTTTGTTTATATTGATTTTTTAATCCATAGGTTTTACCTACGACTATTAATATTGAACCTTTCGGGTTCTTTGTTTATATTGATCTTTTAATCCATAGGTTTTACCTACGGCTATTTATATTGAACCCTTCGGGTTCATTGGTCTTCGACTATCTCGCAATCCGACTTAGCGGAAATCCTTTTGTGAGGTGGAACGACGAATAAAAGACTGTTATCCTTCGACAAGCTCAGGATAAACTACAGGCGGATAAAGCTGCCCAAATTTTATTTATTAATCTGATGATATATGTTTAAAGAATTGCTAACAATCTTTGTGTAGCCTTTTACATCTTCGCCTGTCCATGCTCTGTTTGCTTCTCCGTAGCTTCCGAATTTGTCTGACATCAGATCGTGCTGAGATTCAATTCCATTCAAAATAAATCGGTAAGGATGAAGGGTTACAAATACTCTTCCGCTGACTGTTTTTTGAGAATCAACAAGGAAAGACTCGATATTTCTCATCACAGGATCTAAGAATAATGCTTCGTGAAGCCAGTTTCCGTACCAGTCGGATAATTGGGATTTCATCATCTGCTGATATTTTGAAAGCGTATGTTTTTCCAATAAATGATGTGCTTTGATGATTACTGAAGCTGCTGCTGCCTCAAAACCTACTCTTCCTTTGATTCCGACAATGGTATCTCCTACATGAACATCACGACCGATTCCGTAAGCCGAAGCCAATTCTTCGATTTTCTGAATCGCGTAAACCGGATGTTCAAAACTTTCTCCGTTTACAGAGATAATTTCGCCATTTTTAAACTTAATTTCCAGTTCAGAGGGTTGATTTTCTTTAATTTGTGACGGAAAAGCTTCTTCAGGAAGATAATTTCTTGAAGTCAGCGTTTCCTTTCCGCCAACTGAAGTTCCCCAAAGTCCTTTATTGACAGAATATTGCGCTTTCTGAAATTCCATTTCATAACCGTGACTTTTCAAGAATTCAATTTCTTCTTCACGAGAAAGAGCCATATCACGAATCGGCGTAATGATCTCTACATTCGGACACATTACCTGAAAAATAAGATCAAAACGAACCTGATCGTTTCCCGCTCCCGTACTTCCGTGCGCAATTGCATCCGCGCCGATTTCAATCGTATATTTTGCAATTTCCTGCGCCTGAATGGTACGCTCCGCACTTACAGACAAAGGATAGGTATTGTTTTTCAGAACGTTTCCGAAAATCAGATATTTTACACAAGAATTGTAATAATCTTCCTGAGCATCAACGCACCTGTATTCTTTTACCCCAAGATTAAGGGCTTTTTTCTCCAGTTCTTTTTCTTCATCTTTGGAAAAACCTCCGGTGTTTACAGTAACTGCATACACATCATATCCCAGTGTTTCGCTGAGATATTTGGCGCAGTAAGAGGTATCAAGACCTCCGCTAAATGCTAAAACTACTTTCTTGCTCATTATTGTATCTGTTTTCAGACTGATTATTTTCAGTACTGTTTTTTGTATTATCGGGAACGAAAAGCATTGCTGTACACAGGCAGTTTTTCCGTTCTTTTTTCATTAAAATATCATAATTCACGCAGCTTTTGCAGCCGTTCCAGAATTCTTCATCCTGAGTAAGTTCAGAATAAATAACGGGTTTATATCCTAAATCGCTGTTGATCTTCATTACTGCTAAACCGGTAGTTAGTCCGAAAATTTTAGCGTTTGGGTATTTTTTTCGGGATAAAGCGAATATTTTGTCCTTGATTAAGGTTGCCACTCCCAAATGTCTGAATTCGGGAGAGACAATAAGCCCGGAATTGGCAACAAACTGACCGTGAGACCATGTTTCTATATAACAGAAACCTACCCACTTCCCTTTATCGGTGGCGACTACAGCGTTTCCATCAGTAATTTTTTTACTGAGGTATTCTATGGAACGTTTGGCAATCCCCGTTCCTCTGCGCTGTGCAGAATCGTACATTTCCTGCTGTATTTCACTCACATACATCAGATGCATGGATGAGGAAATTTCTATTTCCATATATTTATCTAAATTTTTTCGCAAATTTAAAATATAATTTCTTTTAAGACCAAATAAAAAAGATAATTTTATTGAATTAAATTAATATACAGGTAATTTTATCTTTAAACAAAATTAATATTTTGATAAATTATTATATATTTGCTAAAAAGATATAGTTATGGAAAATCGATGCCCGAAATGCAACACAGACAAAGTGGTTAAAAGCGGAATTGTAAACAACAAACAACGCTTTCTATGCAAAGACTGTAACTATTATTTCACGGTAAAAAAACTGGGAAAACAAATAGACGATTACTACGTAACCAAAGCTTTACAGCTCTATCTCGAGGGATTGAGTTTTCGTGAAATTGAAAGAATTATTGGCGTTTCTCATGTGACAATCAGTTCATGGATCAAGAAATACAATATTACACGACCTCCTCATTCTGAGTTTCATCCGGTATATAAAATCCTAAAACAAAATGAGCTGATTGAATATATGAGTAAAGAAGAAAATCTGAAAAATTCAGGATTAATTATCACTCAGTTTGCAGACAAATATATGCTGATAAAATGGGAAAGATTTAAGAAATAATTTTAAAATCAATTGAAAATAAATGAATTGAAAATTTAAAATCCTGCTCAATATCAATAAATCTTAAACTCAAAATTTAGAACTTTAAGATATATCTATATACTTACCATTAATATATATTAAATTTCTTTAAATAAATTTTTAATTACAATTTGGCTTTCACAAAAAACAACGCCAAAAATTGATAATTTATGAAGAAATTAATCACTTTTATTGGATTGGCTTTAATCAGCAATTCTTTACACGCTCAAGGTTCACCGGATTATGGAAGCGGATTAAAAATTAATCTCAATCAGCAGGGCGATAAATATGTCAGGTTCATTTTATGGGATCAGTTTTGGTTGAGGAACACGCAAATGAATCCGGGAAGTATGGTTGGCGGAGAACCCACAGACAATTCATGGAGTCTGGGAAACAGGAGATTACGTACTTTGGCGTACGCTCAGATTTCCAAAAGATATATGATCTTAGCGCATTTTGGGATTAACAATCAGACATTTATCAATGGAGGTGGTTCGGGAACTTCAGGAACGGGAGGTTATGGAAACGGTAAAAAGCCACAGCTTTTTTTTCATGATGCATGGAATGAATACGCTGTATTTCTACCTGGAGAAGCAGGAAAATTCACCTTATCTTTAGGGGCAGGACTGCATTATTACATGGGACTTTCCCGAATGACGATGGCATCAACATTAAACTTCCTTACGGTTGACTCCCCTATTTTCACATGGCCATTAATCGACAATTCCGATCAGTTTGCGAGACAACTGGGAATGTTTGCCAAAGGTAAATACGGAAAACTGGAATACCGTTTCAGCTTAAACAAACCTTTTGCAACGGATTTAACTCCGGTAAATGTTACCGATCCGGCTAAAGCAGTTGCTGTGGATAACAACGGAAACCCCAATTTTTCAAAAGCAGGATATGTAGAATATCAGTTTTTAGATGAGGAATCCAATGTACTGCCTTTTAAAGTAGGTTCTTATCTGGGAACAAAAAAAGTTTTTAATCTTGGTGCAGGTTTTTACCATCAAAAAGACGGAACCCGAACTTCCGTTAATTCCACTGTTGAAAAGCACGACATCACCCTTGTTGCAGTAGATGCATTTGCAGATATTCCTTTGGGAAATGCTAAAAATAAAATGGCAGTTTCCGCTTACGCAGGCTATTACAACTATCAGTTTGGTCCGAATTACGTAAGAAATTTAGGAATTATGAATATTGCCGCCTCTGATCCGAATTTTACGGGAAGCAAAGCCATTGCAGGAGTAGGAAATCTGCAGCCAACCATCGGAACAGGAAATATTATCTACGCACAAGCCGGATTGCTATTGCCAAGTCAGGCTGAAAAACCGAAAATCAGAATCCAGCCTTTCGCGGCGTATACTCACAAGAATTTTGAAGCGTTTGACAAATCTTCGTCACAGTTTGATGTGGGTGCGAACTGGTTCATAGACGGTCATCATGCGAAAATTACCACACAGTATTCAACAAGACCGGTTTATACAAGTCCTACGGAAAGCCCTTCTTCAAAAGGGGAATTCATTGTACAGTTCCAGATTTACTTGTAAAAAAAATAGATTTTAAACATTAAGACTATTTAAGCGGTTAAGATAAATTAAGAAAAATATCAAAGACATTTTTAAGCGTAATTTATTTAACCTTGTCAAATCTTTATTAATTTTTTAAGCAAAGTCTCTCAACTTTTTAATATCAAAATCAAAAAAAGTTAAAAAACTCAATATCAATTTAAACTAACATCAAAAATTAAAGCATATGAGCGATAACAATGAAATAAGCTACGAGAATATGACTGATAAGCAAAAGAATCGTACGATCTGGAGCGTCATTACAGCATCATCTCTCGGAACACTGATCGAATGGTATGATTTCTATATTTTCGGAAGTCTTGCCGTTGTACTGGCTACTAAATTTTTTCCGGCAGATAATCCTACCGCGGCATTTTTATCTACGCTTGCTACTTTTGCCGCAGGATTTGTCGTGAGACCTTTCGGAGCGTTGTTTTTCGGAAGATTAGGAGATCTTATCGGGAGAAAATACACCTTTTTGGTCACTTTACTGATTATGGGATTTTCTACATTCCTTATCGGATGTATTCCCAGTTATGAAACCATAGGATTTATGGCTCCTGTTTTGGTATTAATTTTAAGATTATTACAGGGATTGGCTTTAGGAGGTGAATATGGAGGCGCTGCAACTTATGTCGCAGAATACGCACAGCCCGGAAGAAGAGGTTACTGGACTTCGTGGATCCAGACTACCGCAACAGCCGGACTTTTCATTTCACTTATTGTAATTATGGTGACAAAAACCACTCTTTCCACTGAGGAATTTGACGGTTGGGGATGGAGAGTTCCGTTCTGGATTTCGATATTAATGGTGGGGGTTTCTTACATCATCAGAAAAAATATGAAAGAATCTCCGCTTTTTGCCAAAGCTAAAAGTGAAGGAAAGACTTCTAAAAATCCGTTAAAAGAAAGTTTCGGAAACAAACTGAACTTCAAATTTGTTCTTCTTGCCTTATTTGGAGCGGCAATGGGACAAGGGGTAATCTGGTACACAGGACAGTTTTATGCGATGAGCTTCCTTCAGAAAGTGATGAATATTGAATCGATTCAGGTGGACTATTTAATGGCAACTGCTTTGTTTTTGGGAACTCCGTTTTTCGTTTTCTTTGGATGGCTTTCTGATAAAGTTGGAAGAAAAGCAATCATGATGACCGGAATGCTGATCGCCATTTTCGCGTACAGACCGATTTATGACAATATGTTTAAAAGCGTTGATTTAAAATCCAAAACCGTTGCAGAAAGCGGCTTGGTTGAAAAAAGAACGTCAAAAATTCATGACAAAATTGCGACGGACAGTTTAATCACCTTCCATAAAGAAACGCTTTTCACGGACGGAACTTTGGCTAAAAAAGACAGCATTGTACACTGGTCTCCGACCGGACCTGTGATGAAAGACGGAAAAGCTGAAGAAGCAAAAGTAACTCAGTCGATAAAGATCAACGACAGCACAAAATGGTATCTTGTACTTCTAGTTTTCATTCAGGTGATTTTTGTAACAATGGTTTACGGTCCTATTGCGGCATTTTTAGTTGAAATGTTCCCGGTAAGAATCCGTTACACTTCGATGTCACTGCCTTATCATATCGGAAACGGGGTTTTCGGAGGACTGCTTCCTGCAGTTGCCACTTATCTCGTAACCACAGGAAAAGACGGAGGACATCCTGAATGGTATCTGGAAGGACTTTGGTATCCGATAGGCGTTGCCGCTGTCTGTCTTTTAGTCGGATTAATTTATCTTAAAAATAAGAACAATAATATTCACGATTAATCCCTGAATCACTTAAAAATTTATTAATTTTAAAACTACTAAAATGAACGGACTAAAAAAAATATTAGGCGTACTCTGGATCGCCATTGCACTGGTGGTAGGATATTTCGGAATTACAGTAATGGGAATTCCAAAAATCACCTCAGGAAAACAGGAAGATCTGGTTTTCGGAATCATTATCCTTTGTGTACTGATGCCGATTATTTCCGGCGGAATGGCAATTTTCGGCTATTATGCATTAATCGGGGAATATTCTGACGATAAAGTTTAATCTATTGATGATGAATGATAATTGATTGATGATACAAAAATGTCAGATAATCAATTATCATTCATTTAATTATCATATATGAAAAAAAGACACGAACAAAAACTGATCATTCTGAGCATCGGACTTCTGATTGCCTTCAGCATTCCTGTTTCACTGCTGTTCAATAGTGACCGGGAAGTTTTCGGTTACCCGATGATTCTGGTTTATATTTTCGCTGTCTGGATGGTTTCCATCATTATTTCTTTTGTAATCGTAAAAAAGTATGATGAGTAGTTTCGCTTTATTCACCGTAGTTTTGTTTTATCTGGCACTTTTATTCTTAGTCGCTCATCTGGCGGAGAAGAAAAAGAGCAAGCTCTGGATCAACAATCCTTACATCTACGCGCTTTCCCTCGCCGTGTATTGTACCGCATGGACGTACTACGGAAGCATTGGTGTGGCGGCAACAAGCGGACTTAATTATCTTCCGATTTATGTGGGACCTATTATGGTTATTCCTGCGTGGATCTATATCAACACGAGGATTGTACGTATTTCAAGGGTGAATAAAATCAGCAGTTTAGCCGATTTTATTTCTTTACGATATGGGAACAGCAGAAGTTTCAGCGCGATTATTACGGTGGTTTGTCTTCTGGCAATTGTTCCGTACATTGGTTTGCAGATCAAGGCTATTTCTGAAACCTTCCATCTGGTGACCAAAACAGCGATTTCTAAAAACATTTTAACGGATAACGCAACTTTCGTTGTTGTTTTAATTGCTTTATTTTCATCCTATTACGGAACACGCTACGTTGATGCTTCCGAAAAACGTTTGGGAATAATTTCCGCTATTGCACTGGAAAGTTTTCTTAAACTGTTCTTTATCATTATTTTAGGATTATTCGTTATTTACTTTGCATTTGACGGATTCTCGGATATTTATCAAAAGGCGAGTCTTTTTAAAGATTTTAAAGAAAAAAATACATTCAACGGTATTGAAGGTGCGATGAACTGGATGGTGCTTTGCATGATTTCCGGAACAGCAATCTGTATTCTTCCAAGACAGTTTCATACCGCAATCGTAGAAAACCGACAGGAAAAACACATCAAAACAGCCATCTGGTTTTTTCCGCTGTATTTATTGATTTTTACGATCTTCATTTTTCCTATTGCATGGGGAGGAAGACTGATTTTTGACGGACAGAATGTCAATCCGGAGTTCTACTCTATCCTGATTCCGCAGTATTTTGACAATACTTTAATTACAGTTTTGGTTTTTTTGGGAGGTCTGAGTTCATGCATTTCGATGATTATAATTTCCGCGATCACTTTATCCATCATGCTTTCCAATAATCTTATTATTCCTTACGGATTATTAGGAAAGTTCAAATCTGAAAACGAAGTTCAGAATACCAGAAATATCACCAATATCAGGAAATTCAGCATTTTTGCACTGATTATCATGGCTTTTGGTTTTTACAAATATTTTATTTTAAAAACTTCACTGGATTCTGTCGGGCTTATTTCTTTCGTTGTCATTGCTCAATTGGCACCTGCTTTTTTCGGAGCTATTTTCTGGAGACGAGGAAGTTATAAAGGTGCTGTTATCGGTTTATTGGCAGGATTGGCAATCTGCTATTTCGGATTGATTATCCCGCAATATTATTTCTCTTACAATCAGGAATTTAAAGGTATTTTAAGAGATCTATACGATGTTTTTGATTTTTTCAAGATTTCCTTTTTAGGAAGAATTCCACAGATTTTCTTCTGGTCTCTTTTAGTGAATACTGCTTTATTTTCCATTATTTCTGTCAGCACCAAAGGAAATTACCGTGAAAGAAATTTTGCTGAATTGTATGTAGACATTGATAAGTACATTCAAAACCACGAAAACGCTTTTATCTGGCGCGGAACAGCCTACGTTTCGGACATTAAAAATATTCTGGAACGATTTTTAGGTAAAAACAAAACCGAACAGGCATTAAGAATTTTTAATTTAAAATATAATATTGATTCGCAGACGGAAACCGCCGATTCCAGATTTATTAAATTCTCGGAAAATCTTCTTGCCGGAAGAATAGGAACGGCTTCTGCCAAAATCCTTATCGAAGGGGTAACCAAAGAAGATAAAATCTCATTAAAAGAAGTTTTAAACATTCTTGAAGAATCAAAAGAAACCATCACGCTTAATAAAAAGCTTACCGAACAATCGGAAGAGCTGCAAAAGTTATCCGATGATCTGAGAAATGCCAATGAAAACCTCATCATTAAAGACCGTCAGAAAGACGATTTTCTGGATTCTGTTGCCCATGAATTAAGAACTCCGATTACCGCCATCCGTTCCGCCGGAGAAATTTTAGCCGATGATGACGATATTCCTTTGGAAATTAAAAAGGAATTTTTAAACAACATCATCACAGAATCCGACAGACTGAGTGAAATCATCAACGATATTCTGTATCTGGACAAATTGCAACATGGTGAAATTGTATTGCACATTCAGGAAAATAATATTCTTGAAACGTACAAAAAAGCAGTCAACCCTCTTATGCATCTTATTCAGCAGAAAAATATTCATCTGAGTGAAGTCAATCTTCTCAATCAGTTTTTATTTAAATATGATGAAGCGAGAATGATACAGCTTTTTCAGAATATTTTAGGAAACGCTTTGAAATTTACGGATGAACAGGGAACTATTCAAACCAAATTATCAGAAACGGAAGATTGGTTAATCATTAAAATCTTCAATACCGGAAAACATATTCCCGAAGAGGATCTGGAAATGATTTTTGATAAATTTTACCAGTCGAAAAATCAAAATATTTTGAAACCAACGGGAAGCGGACTGGGACTTGCCATTTCAAAAAAAATCACAGAAGCGCAGGGAGGAACCATAAAAGCAGAAAACAGCGGATTGGGCGTGACTTTTACAATCGCTCTGCCAAAAGAATAAGAAGGAGGAGGGGAACCCGAAGGGTTCCCCAAAAGAAACAAAAAAAAACAATGCAGTTGAACAAAAAGACAACCACAATATGAAGAAGATAATCATTGCCGATGATGAGCACAAAATATTAATGTCGCTGGAATACAGCTTCAAGAAAAACGGATACGATGTATTTATTGCAAGAGACGGAACAGAAGTTCTGGAATTTCTGAAAACAATGACGCCCGATGTCATTTTACTGGATATTATGATGCCGAATCTCGATGGATACAGTACTCTGGAACTAATAAAACGGGATGAAAAACTGAAAAATACAAAAGTAATTTTCCTGAGTGCCAAAAACAATCCGAAAGACATTGAAAAAGGTCTTGAAATGGGAGCCGATGCTTACGTTACGAAGCCATATTCAATAAAAAAACTCATGCAGCAAATAGAAGAAATGTTTTAATGCATTTTACAAACCGTCATTGCGAACGAAGTGAAGCAATCTCAACAAAATATTAAAAGATTGCTTCGTCACTACGCTCCTCGCAATGACAAAAACAAAAACTAATATGAATACAGATATTTTATTTAAGCAAAGCATAGAAAACAAAGAGAACTTCTGGAAAGAACAGGCTCAGAAAATCAGTTGGTTTGAATTCCCGAAAACCATTACTTCTAATGACGAAAACCACTACAACCAATGGTTTCCGGACGGAAAACTCAATATATGCTATTTATGCATTGATAAACATATTGAAGATGGTTTTGGAGATCAGGTTGCGGTTATTTACGATTCTCCGGTAACGAACCAAAAGCAAACCTATACCTTCACTCAAGCTAAAGAAGAAATTTCGAAATTGGCGGGAGGTTTAATTTCTTTAGGTCTGAAAAAAGGTGATACCGCCGTTATTTATATGCCGATGATTCCTCAGACTTTGTTCTCCATGCTTGCCTGCGCGAGAATTGGAGTGATCCATAATGTGGTTTTCGGAGGTTTTGCGCCGCATGAACTGGTGGTGAGAATTGACGACTGCAAACCAAAAGCATTAATTACGGCAACCGCTGGAGTTGAAATTGCAAAAAGAATTCCTTATCTGCCTTTGGTAGAAAAAGCGATCGAACTGGCACAGGATAAGGTGGATCATATTATTGTTTACAACAGAAAATTAGTTGACAATCAACATGAAATGTTTGATGGGTTAATTGATTACGAAGAATTGGTTCAGAATTCAGAACCTGCGGACTGTGTTTCGGTGGAATCCACTCACCCACTCTATTTGCTGTATACTTCCGGAACAACGGGAAAACCAAAAGGTGTTGCAAGAGATACAGGAGGTTACGCCACCGCGTTGAAATTTTCGATGAAATACATCTATGGAATCGAACCGGGAGAAACTTTTTGGGCAGCTTCCGATTTCGGATGGGCGGTTGGTCACAGTTATACCGTTTACGGTCCTTTAATCAACAGAAATTCAACGATTATTTTTGAAGGAAAACCTATTATGACGCCCGATGCGGGAACATTCTGGAGAATTATTTCCGAATATAAAGTAGCAGCCATGTTTACCGCTCCTACTGCAATCAGAGCCATCAAAAAAGAAGATCCAAACGGAGAATTGGTGAAAAAATATGATTTAAGCCACTTCAGAAAGCAGTTTTTAGCAGGAGAAAGATGTGATGTTGCCACTCTGGACTGGTTTGCAGAACACATCGGCGTTCCGGCAATCGATCATTGGTGGCAGACAGAATCCGGTTCGCCAATGCTGGGTTTAATGACTTTTAATGAAGACTACAAAATAAAAAGAGCTTCCGCAGGAAAACCAATTCCCGGCTATGATATTAAAATTTTCGATGAAAACGGCTATGAACTGGATGCGCATCATGAAGGTTATTTAGTTATAAAATTACCGCTTCCTCCCGGAGCTTTGCTGGGAATCTGGAAAGATTATGACCGTTTTGAGAAAAGCTATCTCTCGCAGTACAAAGGATATTATTTTTCCGGAGACGGAGCCATAAAAGATGAGGACGGCTATATTTTCATTACCGGAAGAGTGGATGATGTTATTAATGTTGCAGGGCACCGCCTTTCCACTTCAGAAATGGAAGAAATTGTTTCCTCTCATCCCGATGTTGCAGAATGCGCTGTTGTAGGAATTGATGATGAGCTGAAAGGACAGATTCCTTTTGCAACGGTTGTTTTAAAAAACGGATCCGCTGTTTCCGAAGATCAAGTAGAAAAGGATATCGTAAAAACAGTCCGTGAAAAAATAGGCGCTGTTGCCTGTCTTAAAAATGTGATGGTTGTAAAACGCTTACCTAAAACCCGTTCAGGAAAAATTTTAAGAAAGCTGATCCGAACTTTACTGGACGGAAAAGAATTCCAGATTCCTTCAACGATTGATGATGAAAAGATTATTGAAGAAATTCAGGAAAAAATTGGAGATTACAGAAGATAAAATATAAAATTGTTTAAACTATTTCAGGATTAACCACAAAAGTCGCAAAAGACAGTATTAAAGTGAATTTCTATAATAATTAAAGCGCTCAAAAGGATAAAAATCAAAGATTTTTAAAAACTATTGTTATCTTTTTGATTTATAATAATCAACTTTAAATAAAGGTTTAGTTCATTTTTTGTGACTTTTGCGGTTAAATAAAAGTTTAAACAGACTTTAAAAAGAGACTAAAAATTTAAATAATAAAATTTCAAAAAAGAAGGATATGAGAAACTATCAGATAGAAAACCTACCGCAATATTTTGAAGAGTATAAAAAATCGATCAAAAATCCTAAAAAATTCTGGGATAAAATTGCAGATGAAAATTTCGTGTGGTATCAGAGATGGAGCAAGGTTGTGAAATACGATATGAATGAAGCTAAAATTTCGTGGTTTAAAAATGCTAAATTAAATATTACCAAAAACTGCATCGACAGACATTTAGCGGTAAGAGGCGATAAAACGGCAATCATCTGGGAACCGAACGATCCGAAAGAACAAGCACAGCATATTTCTTACAACGAACTCTACAAAAGAGTGAATAAAACCGCCAATGTTCTTCGTGAAATGGGCATCGAAAAAGGCGACAGAGTATGCATTTACCTTCCGATGATTCCGGAATTGGCTATTACTATGTTGGCTTGTGCAAAACTGGGAGCTGTTCATTCCGTTATTTTTGCAGGATTTTCTGCTTCAGCCGTTTCTTCCAGAGTAAATGACTGTGGCGCAAAAATGGTCATCACTTCAGACGGAAGCTACAGAGGAAACAAAGTTTTGGATCTGAAAAGCATTGTAGACGAAGCTCTGGAAAAAACGCCAAGTGTAGAAAAAGTTTTGGTGGTAAAAAGAACCAACAATGAAGTGAAAATGAAGGAGCACAGAGATTTCTGGATGGAAGATCTTTACGAAAACGCCTCTCCGGATTTCGTTACCGTAATTATGGATGCAGAAGATCCGCTGTTCATTCTGTACACTTCCGGTTCTACGGGAAAACCTAAAGGAATGCTTCATACCTGCGCCGGATACATGGTGTATACTGCGTATACTTTTAAAAATGTATTCAATTATAAAGAAAATGATATTTATTGGTGTACCGCAGATATCGGCTGGATTACAGGACATTCCTACATCCTTTACGGTCCGCTTTTAAACGGTGCAACCACTGTTATTTTCGAAGGCGTTCCTACATATCCTGAACCGGACAGATTCTGGGAAGTGATTGAAAAACATAAAATTACACAGTTTTACACAGCTCCGACTGCCATTCGTTCTCTGGCTAAAGAAAGTTCAGAATGGGTAGACAAACACGATTTAAGCTCGTTAAAAGTGATCGGTTCTGTTGGAGAGCCCATTAATGATGAAGCTTGGCATTGGTTCAACGATCATGTAGGTAACAAGAAATGTCCGATTGTAGATACTTGGTGGCAGACAGAAACCGGAGGAATCATGATCTCTCCACTCCCTTTCGTTACGCCTACAAAACCAACTTACGCAACACTTCCTTTACCGGGAATTCAGCCTGTTCTTATGGACGATAAACGCAACGAAATTACCGGAAATCAGGTGACGGGAAATCTCTGCATCCGTTTTCCATGGCCGGGAATTGCCAGAACGATTTGGGGAGACCATCAAAGATACAAGGAAACGTATTTTACTGCTTTTCCGGGGAAATATTTCACGGGAGACGGTGCTTTGAGAGATGAAGTCGGCTATTACAGAATTACTGGTCGTGTAGACGATGTGATTATTGTTTCCGGGCACAATTTAGGAACAGCCCCAATTGAAGACAGCATCAATGAACATCCTGCTGTTGCGGAATCTGCAATCGTAGGTTATCCTCACGACATCAAAGGAAATGCGCTGTACGGTTTCGTGATCCTGAAAGAATCCGGAGAAAGCAGAGATAAGGACAATCTGAAAAAAGAAATTAATCAGTTGATTTCAGATCAGATTGGTCCGATTGCGAAGCTTGATAAGATTCAGTTTGTTTCAGGGCTTCCAAAAACGCGTTCCGGAAAGATTATGCGTAGAATCCTGAGAAAAATTGCAGAAGGAGATTTCAGCAACTTCGGAGACATCACTACCCTTTTGAATCCTGAAATTGTTGAAGAAATCAAGAACGAAAGAATTTAATATTTTCACTTAAACCTATATATAACCTCACAGAAATGTGAGGTTTTTTTGTTATTTTTAACCTGAGTTCGGGATAAGTCTTCTTAAACGCAAGGTTAAACAAAGAAATTCAATTATCAGGAATTCAGCTTTTAAGATATACAAAGGCGTAAAACTTATCAAAGTAATACCATTTTCGTCTTTTTTAAATAAACGAATTGCCTTTGTTTAGCTTACAAACTTTCAATAAGTAAAAAAAAACCTTTTGTTTTTCTTTGCAACAAAACAATACAACACTATAAATCAATCATTTAAAATTATTTCTTATCCCGAACTGAGGTTATTTTTAAATTCAATTTATCATCATGAAAAAGCTTATTCTTCTGACATTTTCAACTGTTTTTCTGAACGCTCAAAACTATAAAATATCAGATTTTTCTAAAGTTTATTATGCTACAGTTACTAAAAACTCAAGAGACAAAACATCACAGATCCTCAAAGTTTTTAGTCTGAAAAATAAAAAACCGCTTATCACGCAAACGGTAAATTTAAGCGAGTATGATTTTAAAAATACCCAATCCAATATTGCAGAAATCCCATATGGCCATTATAGCATTATTATCTATGATGATTTTAATTTTGACGGTAAAAAAGATATCGCAATAAAATATGGTAATGAAAGCTGCTACGGCGGTCCGTCGTTCGTGGTTTATCTTTATGAAAATAACACATTTGTTGAAAATGCAGATTTTTCAGATCTAGCTCAAAACTATTGTGGCTTTTTTGATGTCGATAAAGCTAAAAAGCAGATTCATGTCATGACTAAGTCTGGCTGCTGTTGGCATCAATATTCTGATTTCATTATAAAAAATGGCTCACCTTTTCTTCTGAAACAATCTGAAGAAGAGCTTGATGCTTCCGGTCTTTATTATGAAACGGCAGTTAAAGAATGGAAAAACAGATACATCAATTATAAATACAAAACCATTGATACTGATATTGTAAGTAAATACATTCTTCTCTCCTACACGCTGGAAAACAACAAAAAAATGTACCTCATTAAAACTGAAACAAACCATCTGTATTATTTTTTCACCAAAAAAAACGGAGATATTGAACTTCTTTACCGTAATATCTTTTTCTATTCAAAAAAAGAAAATTCGCTTTCTTTTGAAAGTGGTGATATACGCTATACCATTTTTAATGATAAAATCGAGGTTATGGTCAACAAAGCAAAAACAATCATCCATGCAAAAACCGAAACAAGAAAAAATAACATCTCAGATATTTACAATGCTTTCAAAAATGAAAATATTGAAAATCTGGAAATTATCAATGAGTAAAAATCAAACATTTGTTCAATAGAAGATTTCAAAGAAAAGGCAAAACTTTATAGATTTTATATTAATACAACCATTTAATTGTTATTTTCTTAAAATACATGAATTATTTTCACTAAATTTATATTCAACTTAAAAACTATTGCTTATGTCAAATATATTAGCTGGATTATTTGGACATCACAGCGATTATAAAAAAATAGAAGCAGACCTTGAAAACTCAGGTTTCACAGATTCAGAATATATTGTTTATCTTCATGATGATGAGCTACATTCCCAGTATCTGGTAAGTGTAGCCGTAAAAGACCACCATCAGACGGATAATGCTTCCTCTATTTTCAGCCGGAATAATGTGCTAAAAACCTATCTTTTTGAAAACATAGAAATTGAGCAGGCAAATTATATGAACATCAAAAGGTTTATCGATGCCAGAAATAAAGCGGAAATCCACGACAGTCCGGATATAAGAATAAAAACCTCTACTGCCGGAATGGACTCTGAAGTAAAATTTTAACCATTCAAGATAAAAATTAATAACCGAAATCCGCAGAGCGTTCTGCGGATCTTTTAATGCTGAAAACTGCAAAAAATTTCGTATTTTCGTGTAAATATAGGCTTTTACACAAATGAGTTACGACTTAGAACAGGAAAACAAGGAGATCCTTGCAAGATATAAGGATCTGATTTCGAATACATACAGAACTTTAGATGAGGAAAATAACAAGCTCATCCGTAAGGCATTCGATATAGCGCTCGATGCGCACAAAGATCAGCGAAGAAAATCTGGTGAACCCTACATTTACCATCCCATTGCTGTTGCCAAAATTGTAGCAACGGAAATCGGTTTGGGAGCTACTTCAATTGCCTGCGCCTTATTGCATGATGTGATCGAAGATTCTGACTACACTTACGAAGACCTGAAGAAAATTTTTGGAGAGAAAATAGCCAATATCGTGAACGGACTCACGAAAATCTCCATCATGAATCATCAGAATATTTCGGTGCAGTCTGAGAATTACAGAAAGCTTCTGTTGACGCTGTCTGAAGATTTCAGGGTGATTCTTATTAAGATTGCAGACCGTCTTCACAATATGCGTACTCTGGAAAGCATGGCTCCGGACAAGCAGAAGAAAATTGCTTCCGAAACCGTATACATTTACGCTCCGATGGCGCATCGTCTCGGATTATACAACATCAAATCTGAGCTTGAAGACCTTTCTTTAAAGTATAACAATCCGGATGTTTACAAAGAAATTACGGAGAAATTAGAACTTGCCAAAGAAAGCCGCGAAAGATATATTGAGGAATTTAAAAAAGAAGTTTCTGAGAAATTAAATGAAGAAGGATTAAATTTCAAAATTAAAGGACGCGCGAAAGCCATTTCTTCGATTTACAGGAAAATGCTGAAACAGGGTGTTTCCTTTGAAGAGGTTTTCGACAATTACGCCATCAGAATCATTTATAAATCGGATGCCAAAAACGAAAAATTCCTGGCTTGGAAAATTTACTCCATTGTAACGGATGTTTATCACAGCAATCCATCCAGAATGCGGGACTGGATCACTCAGCCGCGTTCTACAGGATACGAAAGTTTGCATTTAACGGTTCTTGGTCCCGATAAAAAATGGATTGAAGTACAGATCCGTTCCGAAAGAATGGACGAAATTGCTGAAAAAGGCGTTGCAGCGCATTACAAATACAAAGAAGGCTACAAACAAAGCTCCGAAGACCGGAATTTTGAAAACTGGGTAACCGAAATCCGCGAGGTTCTGGAACAGCAGCAGGATCTTTCTACTTCGGAATTACTCGATAATATTAAGCTGAATTTGTATTCGAAAGAAGTTTTTGTGTTTACGCCAAAAGGTGAGATTAAAATTTTACCGACCAATGCAACCGCTCTGGATTTTGCCTTTTCCGTTCACTCCGATCTGGGAATGAAATGTTTAGGCGCGAAAATCAACGGCAAACTGGTTCCGATTTCGTATGTTTTGCAGAATGGCGATCAGATCGATATTTTATCTTCCCAAAACCAGAAACCAAAATCCGACTGGCTTGAATTTGTTGTTACTTCAAAAGCTAAATCCAAGATCAAGAGTTATTTAAACTCACAAAAAAATCAACTGGTTGAAGACGGAAAAGAAATTTTACAGCGAAAACTGCGTCATGCGAAAATTAATTTTAATGATGAGGAAATCAATAAGCTTCAAAAATTCTTTAATCTTAAAAGTTCACAGGAACTATTTTTAAAATTCCAAAGCAATGAACTGGATGCAAGCAGTTTAAGAAAATACATTGAAAGTAAAAACGTATTCAACAACCTGCTTTCAAGATTCAGAAAATCGCCTGCGAAAAATACAACTTATGTAGAGCCGAAAGAGCAGAATCTCGACATGATTGTCTTTGGAAAAGATGAAGAAAAACTGAATTACAGCTATGCAAAATGCTGTACGGTAATTCCGGGAGACAAAATTTTCGGATTTATCACAATTTCAGACGGGATCAAAGTACACAGCGACAATTGTCCGAACGCGATCAACCTTCGCGCACAATACGATTACAGGGTAATTCCTGCGAAATGGGTGAATGCGGAAAGCTTCAAAAACAGAGTAAAAATAGAAATTGAGGGACTCGACAGAATGGGAATGATTAATGATATCACCACCGTCATCAGTGGCGCAATGGGAATGGATATGAAAAGTATGTCCATCGAATCCAACGACGGGATTTTTACCGGAACGATCATTCTTGAAGTAAAAAATAAAAGTCAGCTCGAGCAGACCTTCACCAAACTGAATGATATTAACGGCGTCTCCAGAGTGAGACGACTACAATCTTAGATATGAATTTAACGGTATATTTTAAAAAATTTTTCGAAAGCAGTCAGGCTTCAGGAATCATCCTGATTTTCTGTGTTTTAGTTTCCTTACTTATTGCCAATTCCTCTTTTGCGGAAAGCTTTCAGCATTTTTTGGATAGAGAAGCAGGAACAGAAATTTTCCATCTGAAATATCCCGTTAGTATCTGGATTAACGACGGTTTGATGGCGATTTTCTTCCTTTTGGTAGGATTGGAAATTAAAAGAGAAATGGTGGAAGGTGAACTTTCTTCATTTAAAAATGCTTCTCTGCCTATATTTGCGGCAATCGGCGGTATGCTTGTTCCGGCAATTATTTATAGTTTTTTTAATTTCGGAACTTCATACGGAAACGGTTGGGGAATTCCGATGGCAACAGATATTGCTTTTTCACTGGCAATTATTTCTATGCTGGGAAAAAGAATTCCGAATTCCATTAAAATTTTCCTTGCTGCTCTGGCAATTGTGGACGATCTGGGAGCTATCTTGGTCATCGCAATATTTTATACAGAACAGATCCATTGGATGTATTTATTTCTATCTTTAGGAATTACTGCTTTATTATTTTTATTGAATTTCCTAAAAGTTACCCGAATTATTTTCTATCTGATTCCGGGATTATTTTTGTGGTATTTCCTTCATCATTCGGGAATTCATGCTACCATTGCGGGGGTTTTACTGGCATTTACCATTCCTACCAATGTTTCAATCGTTGAGATTTCTCCGTTGGAAAAACTCGAACATCAGCTTCACTTTCCGGTAAGTTTTCTCATTATGCCTGTTTTTGCTTTAACCAATACCAACATCACTTTCAATAACGAAATGATCGGAGGTCTTACAAGCACTTTAGGTTTGGGAATTATTATCGGATTAGTTGCCGGAAAATTAATAGGAATCAATATTTTTTCCTTAATAGCCATAAAACTGAAACTCAGCTCTCTTCCTCAAAACAGCACATGGATGCACATGATTGGCGTAGGATTGCTTGCCGGAATTGGTTTTACGATGTCTATTTTCATCGCACTGTTGTCCTTCAAGGATGAAATTCCGATTCAGGATGAGGCTAAATTTGCCATTTTAATTGCTTCTTTTATAGCAGCGGTTTCAGGTTTTTTAATTTTGAAAATAAGCTCAAAAAATGATATTATTGAAGACGAGGAAAATTAATTTTCTTCGTTTTTTTTATCGTTAAATTTCCACTTATGATTTTCATCGCCTTCTAAATCCGGCTCAGAATTTTTTGCATGATAGCCTTTTGCTTCTTTCTTCAGTTCATCGGAAAGCAGTTTTTCAATTCTCACTTTCCTCAGTGCCATGTTTAATTCGTTGCCAAAAAGCAGAAGATATACATTTACATTTACCCAGACCATCAGAAGAATCATACTTCCGATAGAACCGTAAAGAACGTTGTAACGGGCGATATTCTTCACATAAAGCGCGAATCCGTACGTGGTTAGCACAAACAGAACCGTGGTTAAAATAGCTCCCGGAACCGCCTGTCTGAATCTTGCAATTCTTACCGTTCCCAACCAGTAAAATAGAGTAAGCAGAATAAAATAAAAGATGGGAAACGATACAAATCCGATGATTTTTGAAAGGTTATCCACCAGCCACGAAATATCCTGAACCGGCGTAAACAGTTTAAGAACAAACTCTGAATAATAGACTCCGAAAAGCGCTAAAAACACAATCGTAATAAATCCGATGGTGATGAAAAAAGACAGGATAAATTCTTTAACATCAGACATTTTTTCATCGGTATTTTCATTAAATCCATTAATGAGTGAAAACGTTCCGTTTGTTGCGAAAATCAAAGCAAAAACAATGGTTAAATTACTGATTCCCTTCATATTGGGAACAATACTCGTTTCTATATAATTTCGTACGTCACCTTCTATATTGGACGGGAATACATTATGAAGCAACACTTCGAAAATATAAAACTGAAGCTTGTCATAATGCGGCATATACGGCAAAACGGAAAGCAGGAACAGAATAAACGGAAAAAGACTGATGGTGAAACTCCAGGAAATAGCCGCAGCTTTTCTGCCTATTTTATCTTTAAAAATACCGCTGATGTAGATCTGAAACATCTGCCAAAGCGATATTCCCAGAAAAGGAATATGTATATCGTCAAAAAATTCTTGAATTTTCAAGATGAATTTAGGAAGTTTTATGCCCATACTTATTTTGCTTCATCATAAAGGTGCCATACAAAAATAATGATTTTTTTAAACTTGAAAATCTGATGCCAATTTTTCAGATAAGAGATTAATCACCTGAGTTCGGGATAAGTCTTCTTAAACGCAAGGTTAAACAAAGAAATTCAATTATCAGGAATTCAGCTTTTAAGATATACGAAGGCGTAAAATTGATCAAAGTAATACCATTTTCGTCTTTTTTAAATAAACGAAGTGCCTTTGTTTAGCTTACCAACTTTTAATAATTAAAAAAAATCTTTTGTTTTTCTTTGTGATAAAACAATACAACACTATAAATCAATTATTTAAATTTATTTCTTATCCCGAACTGAGGTTAGTTAATTATGAATATCTTTGCTGTCTAAATTTAAATTAAAAAATGCAGATTAATTTGCTTTGCATCGGCAAAACTGATGATAAGGAAATCTCTTCTTTAATCAATTATTATCTGAAACGTCTTCCCAAACACTGGAATTTTGAAATTATTGAAATTCCCGACGTAAAAAATGCAAAAAATCTTTCTCCTGATCTTCTTAAAAAGGAGGAAGCAAAGCTTTTTATGAACCATATCGACAGAACAGATTCTGTGATTATTCTTGATGAAAAAGGAAAACAGTTTACCAGCAGAGAATTTGCCCAAAAAATTGACACCTGGATGAATTCTTCCGTGAAAAAAATTCATATTCTGATTGGCGGAGCTTACGGTTTTTCAGAAGAAATCTACAGCAGAGCGAATGAAAAAATGTCGTTATCCAAAATGACTTTTACGCACCAGATGATCCGACTGTTCATTGTGGAACAACTGTATCGTGCAGACCAGATTTTACAGGGAAAACCTTATCATAATGATTAAATAGGATAAGGTTTTAAAAATAATATTAAACTTTTAAGCCAATCTGTCTTTTTGCTTCGCCCACCACAAAAGCAACGGAATTGGCAATATTGAAACTTCGGATTAATTTAGACATCGGAATGGTAAGATGATTTTCAAAACGATCAAGTACATCTTTACTTAAACCCACACTTTCTTTTCCGAAAACCAGCCAGTCACCATCCTGAAATTCTGTTTCCAGATAGGATTTTTCGGCATGAGAACTCATCAGGAAAACGCGCGACAAATCCGGAATATTCCGGATCCATTCGTCGACATTCTGATATTCCGTAACATCAAGATGAACCCAGTAATCCAATCCTGAACGTTTCAGATTTTTATCATTAATGACAAATCCAAAAGGATGAATTAAGTGTAATCTGCTTTCTGTTCCTACACACAATCTTCCTATATTTCCTGTGTTATTGGGTATTTCCGGTTCTATTAGAACGATGTTTAACATTGAATGACTTAAATTATTTTGAAGTTTGAAAAGGATATAAAATTAACTTTTTGTGGTGATCATCACAATTTGTGTAATTCCTTTTTCTTTAAATTTTTTCCTGATCTTATCGTCTTTAAGAACCATGACATATTTTATATCTTCAGCCGGAATTTTTTTTACAGTCTCAATATCTGTTTCTTTTTTATTGATGTAAAAGAGAGAATTTTCAGACTTTGCATCAGCTTTTTTCAAAGAAGCTTCCAAAAGTGAATTTTCCCTCGTCTTTACTTCAGTTTGCTGAGCATTTGCAACAGTCATTACTCCAAAAGTAAAAACTGCCGTTATCAATAATTTGAAATTTGGTATTTTCATGTAGTATCGTAATTTATTTTTTAACCTCACATTTAGAATAATAATCCATCAGCAAAGGCTTTTCATATCCTAAGCTTACCGCTTTATCCAGACTTGCACAAGCTTCTTTCGGTTTTGCTGTTTCAAATAAAATCAAAGCTTTGTTCACATGAGCCTGAGCAAATTTCGGATCGATAGAAATGGCTTTATTAACATCCGCAAGAGCTTCTTTGTTTTTTTTCAGCCTAAAATAAACGTCTCCTCTTCCACTGTACAGCAAAGATTCAGGTTTCTCAGAAATAAGCTGGTTGTAATCTTTTAAAGCACCTTCAAGATCTCCGCTGTTTTTTTTCAGATTCGCGAGTCCGGTTCTTGCATAAATATTATCGGGAGCAAACGTAAGAATCTGGTTAAGATCTTTCATGGCAAGATCTTTTTTGCCTAAACTTTCATAGACTTTGGAACGGGTAAGGTAAATATCTGCGTTTTCAGGCTCAATCTGAAGCCCTTTGTTGAGATAATCTATTGCCGCCTGTTTATTTCCTTTCTGCCCGTGAATGGAGCCTAAATTGGCATATACAGCAGCAGACATAGGATTGGCTTTTAAGGCAGATTCGTAAGATTTAAAAGCCAATGAAGTTTTGCCAAGTCTTCTCTGGGCAGTTCCTAAATTGTTGTAATATTCCGACTGTAATTTCTGAATTCTTTCACTCTGAGCTAGTTTGGAATACTGTTCTTCCGCACATTTATAGTCTGCTTTCTGAAAGCAGTCTTCAGCTATTTTTTTGTCCTGTGCGTTAAGATTGAATGAAGCAAATATTGCTGCTAAAAGGAATAAAGATTTTTTCATGAAGTTATTTTTTGTTTGTTGATTACTTTTTTTGCGAGCGCACTGAAAACTACTCCCAATAAAGATCCAACAAACGCCCCTACCAAAATATCTATCGGGAAATGCACTCCTAAATAAATGCGGCTGTATGCAACCACTGCCGCCCATACAAATATAACATAAGGAAACCATTTAAGATTCTTTTTTAATAAAATACTTAAATAAGTTGCCAAAAAAAATGTATTGGAAGCATGAGCAGAGTAAAAGCCGTACTGTCCGCCACATTTCACAATCCTCATATGATGTTCCAGTGTAGGATCGTGACACGGTCTGAGTCTTGCGACCCCATATTTGAAAATACCGGCAAGCTGATCTGAAACCGTCACGCCTATACCGACAAAGATTAATATAAAAACCAAAGATCTCAGTTTATAATTCTTAAATAAAAAATAACAGAAAATAATGTAAAGCGGAATCCAGATCCATGTACTGGAAATGAGCTGCCAAAACTGATCAAAAGATTGGTCTCCCAAGTTATTGAGAAACAAAAAGACTTTTTTATCTTCCTGAATGATCTCCTCCATCCTATCTGCTTACAGGACCTTCGTAGGTTTCGTCTTCAGAAGGTTTCGGTTTTGGAGGTTCATTGGATGCCTGAGCTGTCTGAGGTTCTGTTAAGATATCTTTCTGAATATCATTCATCGGATTGAAATCTTTTGCAGCATCTTTTACTTTCTCAATTTCACGTTTGATCTCAGAAACAGGATTGTCTGTTTCTTTCATGATCTCGGTTTTGATGTCTTCCACTGCGCCACGCATTTTTCTTACACCCGAACCCAAGTCGCGTGCAATCTGAGGAAGTTTATCCGGTCCGAATAATACAACGATTGCTATGGCAATCAGTGCCATTTCTCCAATGCTTAATTCCATACTGTAAAATTACGAAAGATATACGAAATTGGATGTTAAATATTAACTTTTAATAAAATATTAAGCTGTATTAAAAACATTTCAGATTTTCAAAATTTCATAAAAAAATTGATTAATAAATAATTACCACATAAAAACATAACTTTCTAATATTGAAACTATTTACTAATTATTTCTTTAAATGCAGTCTACACTTCTTCTTTTTTGATATTTTTTTTCCTGAAATTAATATAGGTAATAACTACGCTGATCGTCATTAAAATGAAAGCTAAGAAAAAAGGCGCACCCGAAAATTTAAAAGGTGCTTCGTCGTGGGTGAAAAAGTAAAATAAGTTCGTCATCATCGGAGGACCGATAATGGAAGTGGCGCTCATTAAACTTGTTAATGCACCCTGCAATTCTCCTTGTTCATTAGCCGGAACACTTTTAGTAATTACAGATTGCAAAGCCGGTCCGCAGATTCCGCCTAAACAGTAAGGGACTAAAAATGCAAACATCATCCAGCCCTGCGTTGCAAACGCAAACAAAAGCATTCCGACTGCATACAGAGCAAGGCCGTAATAAATGCTTTTTTCTTCTCCCAATTTAGGCGTTGTCCATCGGATCAAGCCTCCCTGAACCAATCCTACAAGCAAACCGACCACTCCCAAAGAAATCCCGACCATTCTTTCGTTCCAATTGAATTTATACATGGTAAAGAAGCTCCAGTTGCTTTGTACAGCATGTCCTGCAATATAAATTAAGATCAAAGAAACAATTAAACCTGATATTTCGGGATGTTTTCCTAAAAATTTAAAAGATCCGACAGGATTTGCTCTTTTCCAGTTGAATTCTCTTCTTTTATCTTTGTCTAAACTTTCAGGAAGGATAAAATATCCGTAAAGGAAATTCAGCAAGCACAATCCTGCAGCCGCGTAAAAAGGAACTCTGGAACCATAATGTCCCAAAAGACCACCCAAAACAGGACCAATGATAAATCCAAGTCCAAAAGCAGCTCCGATTAAACCGAAGTTTTTTGCGCGGTCTTCATCTGTAGAAATATCCGCAATATAAGCACTCGCCGTAGTTACACTTGCGCCTGTAATTCCGGCAATAACGCGGCCTAAAAACAGCCAGACAATGGAAGGAGCCAAAGCAAGGAAAATATAATCTATTGAAAAACCGAAAAGCGAGATCAGAATAATGGGTCTCCGTCCGAATTTATCACTGAGATTTCCAACAATCGGAGAGAAAATAAACTGGGTAAATGCATAGGCAAAACCAAGCCAACCTCCATATTTTGCCGCTTCACTTATGTTACTATGAATAAGTTCTTCAATAAGTTTCGGAACCACCGGAATGATGATGCCCCATCCCGTAATATCAATCAGTAAGGTTATAAAAATGAAACCGATTGCGGCTTTTTTTCTCGAATTTTCCATACGCATACAAAATTATAAAAATATTGATTTCAAATGGTATTAATTATTTGTTGATTGATATTTGTTATTGTAACTGAAGATTTCATGTTTTTGTGTGACAGGAATTTTTCCGACTGCAACCCTAGTCCTGATTGCAGC
>NZ_JAULSJ010000027.1:0-57133 GCF_030518295.1 Chryseobacterium urinae
GCAGCATTTGTCTGAGCTCATTTTCTGGATTTCGGCTGTGGCGGCAAAGCCGCCACAGCCGAAATCCAGAAAATAGCGAGTGCGGAGAGCGGGATTAAGCTCCTGAAAACAATGGTTATCAGTTTTTTATTTTAAAAGCAGTGCCTTTTACAGCACTACTTTTTTAATCATTTCTACGGCAGATTTTTTGTCTTCCAAAGCATTCAGTACGTCGAAAATTTTGTCGGACCAACCTGCGATAAGGTATACATCGTTTTGTTTGATATCCAAAGGCTGTCTTCCGTAACCCGCCAAGTCAAAAATATACAATTTTGCATTTGGGTGAAAACTTTTGTATTGATTCCATGAATCTTCGAAAGAATTTCGGGTTCCGTTGCTGTTCCAAAGCTGAGTATCGGTGAAAATCATTACTTTATCCACTTTTTCGCGTCTGTTCAGCAAATCTTCGATAACCAGATAACCGTTGGTAGAGTAACCTACTTCGCCTTCTCTTTTGTAGAATGCATCTACATTTCTCAGAATACCGTTTTTAGGCATCGGAACTCTTTTCCAAGTGTCACCGAATATTCCTGAAACCACATTTTTGCACTGTGACTGCAGCATCATCGACATCAACAGACCAATATCGTACAGCAAAACTTTAGATCTTGGAGAAACCGACTTTTGCATTGAACCTGAAACGTCTGCCGCGATCACCACCGAAGTATCGAATCCAAAACCTTTGATATTTTTGGCACTCACCAAAACCGCATCTTCCAATGCTTCGAGAATTGATGACAGATAAGGTGATTTCATACTTTTCAGTTCTCTGTACGCCGACAAGAATCTGAAAGGCAGCTGTTTTGAATTTCTCACCGCTTTTTCATCCGAAAGATAGCTGCAAACTTTCTGCATCGCATCCGGAGAAACGTTGGCTTCCAGAATATTTCTGAGGTTTCGCAAAGTTGCCATATAGCCCAGTTTGTTGCTGAAAATCAGTTCTTCCCATTTGTTTTTGAAGGCGGCTTTTCTTTCGGCATCATCGGCAAATTTTGTTTGTCCCAAAACGGAAAGTTCTACTTCCCAAGTGTAAGGTGTTTCCAACGAATCGTTGACGATTTTGTTGAAAATTGCCTGTTGGTTTTCATCTTTTGCTTTCGGGTGAACCAAAAATAATGCATCTTTCAAGGTTACTTCCGCTTTTCTGTTGTATTTTGCGAACTGGTATTCATCAAATTTATTGAATGATTTTACCAGACCTTTCTGAATTTGCTTTGACAGTTTGTTGAGTTTTTTAAGATCTGTTCTTTCGTTTGCCAATTGGTAATACGCCAAAAGTTCAGTAATTTCATCCGCTCTCTGAATAACTCCGTCGATGGTTCTGCTTACCAAGTCTGTACCTGAAGTCTGCTTTGCCAATTCGGTCGTCAAAACCAACGGAATGGATCGCAGATACATATCTTTTCTTGCGTAAACTGCCAGTTTTGCAACGAATTCCGGATCATTTTTCTGAATCAGGGACTGAATTCTTGTGAGTCTTTCATTTCCTTTTTCATAAGTGGTATTGGATAATCCTGTTGTAACAACAGCACTGTATAGTTCTTCAGCAGGTGTCATGGTATAAGCTTTTGCACCTTCGTAGTTCGTTACTACTTTATTCTCTTTTCTTAAAAAATTAAATTTCATGGTTACTGTTTTTTTTGTTAAACATTTCAGAGGATTATCACTTTCTCCCTGATTTCTGATGCAAAGTAAGGATGCTTTTGCGCAATGTTTTTGCGTAGTATAATTTTTTTGAAAAAAATTTTATTTAAACACTAATTACACGGATTCTTGCACTAATAATACCAATCTTCTTTGTGAAATCTGTGAAAAAATTTGTGGGATTTGTGTTTAGAAAAAATCTATCATGCATTTTATATAAAGGAATTAATAATTGGGAATTTATGAAAATACGTTTTCTAGATTTGTTTCATTAAAATTTTAAACTCATGATTAAAGGACTGTACGAAACTCATGTTCAGGTGAGTGATCTGGAAAATGCAATTGAATTTTACACCAAAGTTTTAGGATTAGAATTTGCCCATAAAGAAGAAAACCGAAGAATTGCTTTTTTGTGGATCGGAAAAAACAAGGAATCCATGTTGGGATTATGGGAGCAGAAGGAAAATCTTCAAACAAGGCATTTTGCTTTTACCGCTGATAAAGAAGATATTCTGAATTATTCTGTCGAATTTCTGAAAAATAAAAATTTAAAACCTTACAATTTTCTGAAAGACGGCATTGAAAAACCGATGGTTTTTGCATGGATGCCTGCTTTAGCAATTTATTTTAATGATCCGGATGGAAACCAGCTGGAATTTATCTCGGTTTTGGATGGTGACGGAAAACCGGAGTTGGGCGTGCTTTCTTATGAGGAGTGGATGGAAAGGAAATAAAAAAACTCCCTTTCAAAAGGAAGTCCTTGTTACATTTTTCAGATTACTGAATTGTTATATTAGTATTGTTGCAAACACCAATACAAAATTTTTGCAATATTTTTAGCATCATCTACACCTCTGTGATGTGTACCTTCAAGCTTAAGATTCAGCTCACCCAAAGCACTTGCCATACCTACACTTTTACGAATCGTGGGATGCAGTTCTCCGAATAATGTTTTCACATTGATATGGTCATCGCTCAAAGGATAATCTACATTAAATCTTCTTGCCTGATTTTGAAGCATATTAAGATCGTAGTTTCCGTAACTTGCCCAGGTCAGATCTTCAGAATCGTATTCCACTCTCAGAATATCTAAAGCATCTTCTAACAAAACACCTTCATCATCAAGCATTTGTTGTGTAATGGAAGTCAGTTCCGTACAGAACGGACTTACTTTCGAGTATTGAGGTTTTACCAAAATCCCCTCATTTTTGGAAATCTTTCCGGTTTTTGCATCCATGATACACACTCCGATTTCTATGATTTCGCTTTCCTGTCCTCTCGGCGGTCGGTCTTCCCAACATGTGGCTTCAAGGTCTATAATTAATATGTTGTCTGTTGTTTTCATTGTTGTAATATTTAATTGTTAAAGGTTGGAAGATGGATGCGGGAAGATGGAAGTTTTTACAGCGTGTAATTTACTTCAAGCCTCCAGCTTCAGACTTCTAACCCAAATTCACCCCAAAATTTCTCTTAAAATTCTGGCGGCGTTGTAAGCATCGTCTGCTCCGCTGTGATGATTTCCTTCAAAATCCATATTCATATAGCTCAGGGCTCTTTTCAAACCCATCATTTTAAACAGTCCATTGTATTTTTTGAACTGATACATAATATTGATGTAATTTTCGGAAAAAGGATCTTCAATTCCGAGATAATCGCACTGTTCCATGATCTGCTCTTTGTCAAAGTTTCCGAAACCTGCCCAAGTAAGCTGAGCTGAGCCATATTCATCTCTGATTTTTCCGCAGGCTTCTTCGAAATAGATTCCTTTTTCTTCAATTAATTGCGGTGTAATTCCTGTGAGATTTGTACAAAATTTATTGATTTCAGATCTTTCGGGAATTACATAAATACTTTGTTTTTTGGAAATTTCCTGCGTTATTCTGTTTAATTCGCAAATTCCTATTTCTATAATATCGGTTTTTTGTTCTGCGGGAATTCTGTCATTTTCCCAACAAGTAGCTTCCAAATCGATAATTACGATTTCGTTTGTTGTTTTCATGATTTTGATTTTAGGTTGGAAGATGGAAGCATGAAGATGGAAGTTTCACACTATGAAAATACTTCCAGCCTCCAGCTTCAGACTCCCAACTTTTTAATTTCTCGGTGCAAACGGAGGTGTCCATTTTTTCTTTTTCATGATTTCCTTTACTTCCTCGTAAGAAACCGGATAAAAATTATGGCAATCTACTCCTACATCGAAGCTCAGAGCCATTTCATCGTCGGGTAATGTTCCGTGCGAATGTCCGTAGAGCTGCCAAACTCCGCGGTGTGAGCCGTTCCATGTTCTCATGGCGTAATGAAAGAGGATGATCTTCTGTTTGCCGTTGCTGTTTTCAGGCTCATCAATTTTCAGTTCGTGATAATCTCTGATGGAAGCAAATCGTTTTGGATAAGTCAATGCTGCACCTTCATGATTTCCTTTTATCAAATGAATGTTTCCGTTTAACCGATCCAGAATTTCTTTCGTGAAATCCGGTTTGCCTAAACTGATGTCTCCTAAATGATAAACGGTGTCATCTTTACCTATTTTCTCATTCCATCTTTTGATGAGTTCTTCGTTCATGTGTTCCAAAGACTCAAAAGGTCTTTCGGAGAATTTTATAATGTTTTCATGACCAAAATGATGGTCTGCTGTAAAAAATATGTTTGGTTTCATTTTTTTTAATTGTTTGTTTTTAACTATAATATTTCACTATTTCCTCTGTCATTCTGAACGGAACGAAGTGGAGTGAAGAATCTCTAAAATCTTTATGTGAGGTTCTCTGAACTTCGTTCTCATCCCTTCAGGCTGTGTCAGAATGACAACTTAATGCATAAATTTTGTAATTTTAGTTCAATAAATATTTAATTCGTTAAGGTTTCATCACCATCCACAGATCTTTGAAATCCGGAATATGAGTTGTAATCAATGATGAGTTGTGTCCGGAGTTTTCTTTTACTTCACGGGAGCCCCATTCACCACGCTGTCTGTAAGGAATTACTTCTGCCCAGACTGCTTTTGTCGGATCTATCGCCAATAAAGCTGCCACAGTATCATGAAGTGCCTTTTCTTTGAGTTCCACTGCTTTAAGAAACAGCTTCAATCCTTTATTTTCATTTCGAAAAGGGATCAGGATTTCTGCATCTTTCTTTGTAAAAACAGCAGCATGACAAACATTTTTACTGATCATCCGTCTCTCAGTCATTGGGATTGAAAGCAGCTTTTCAGCAGCCAACGGATTTCCATTCAGATTGAATGTCGCACAGGTAAGCTTTCCGTCAAATTTTTCCAGCCGATGTTCTTTTGGGACAATATTATCGCCTGCAAAACCGCCCTGACAAAACCAGCGATCGAAGAAAACTCCGGTTTCCCACAATGAATGCGGATTTGTAAGTGCTGCCCCCGTCAGTAAAGTACAATCTGGAAATTGATGAAGTGTTTCATTCATAATGTTTGCTGCGGTATCATCCGCTTCTGAGTCTTCAAATTTTCCGATCCAGTCTTGGTAAAAACCCGAAACACGGCTCGCCGAAGATTTTGGAGTTCCTGCGCCGACGCGGACATCTTCCCTATCCAGAATTTGCAGAACACGTTTTACAAATCCTATCTGATCTTTTCCTCCCGGATGTATGGATACGCTTGCGAGATGAACCTTGGGATGCGTTGCCAAAACAGACAACGTCATCGAATCATCAGGATCAGCCGTTTCCATATCAAAATGAAAAGGTAATTTATTTTGCATGATTATTTTTAGTTTTTTAAATTTTAGTTGAATAAATAATTTTAATTAATTGATTTATAAAATCATATTAATTTATCGCAAAGAAAAACAAAAGATTTTTTTTACTTATTGAAAGTTGGTAAGCTAAACAAAGGCACTTCGTTTATTTAAAAAAGACAAAAATGGTATTACTTTGATAAGTTTTACGCCTTTGTATATCTTAAAAGCTGAATTCTTGATAATTGAAACTCTTTGTTTTACCTTGCGTTTAAGAAGACTTATCACGAACTCAGGTCGATTAATTTCCCTGAAATGCTTTATAAAAAGCGGTTTCAATTTCCAGTTGATCGCTTTCGACATATCGTCTTGAAAAGTGAATCGGAATGGCTTCTCTTACTTCACATTCTTTCATGATTTTCCCCGATGCAGAAGCAAAACTGTGATAGTTGATCTTCGCAAATTCATGATCTTCATCTTTGTAGAATGTTTCGATGTACACCATATCCGCTTCTCTGAAAACTGTTTTTATCTTTTCATAATTGTCTTCGCAGACCGCGTGATCCATGATTACGCCTAATTTATATCCTTTGTTTCGAGTCAGAAAGTGAAATAAATCGGATGCTTTATAAACCGTTCCTTCGATTTCAATTTCTTTTTCGGAATCGTTATTTTCAAAGGCTTTCTTCAATTCGCTGATCCATTTTCCTTTTTTGAATTCTAAACCGTTTTCATTAAAAGTAACCGAATCTTTTTCTCTGAATAAATAAGCGATGGAATCTGTTTTGTGATCCAAAATTGCAAAATCAACATTCACATATTCGTCTTCAAAAAGGAAATTCTGGGTTTCTATCAATTCCAGATTCCAATGTGGAGGACGAATTTTATAGACATTAATTTCTTCTTTTGAAACGATTTCTCTAATCTCATATTCAATTGCATTTTCATCAATTAAATTCCAAGTGTAAGATTTTAACCTTGCTTCAATCTGCCGGTGAATATTTTTCGGTCCGCAAATCACGATTTTTTCTCCGCTTCCAATTTGATGTCTGAAAATGCCATCAAAATTGGAAAAGTGATCAATGTGAGTATGACTGATGAATATCGCTGAAACTGACTGTACTTCTTTTACCGTCAGTAAACTCGCTTCACCACAATCACACAGATAATGTTTTGCTGAATTCGGGACTTTTATTAATATACTGATGTCTTCTTTTAATAGACTTTTTATTTCTGCCTGTACCATTTTTTTAGTTTTTTTAACCATAATTAATTACTTCTTCTGTCATTCTGAATGGAACGAAGTGGAGTGAAGAATCTTTAAAAAAAATTGATATTGAGATTCTCTGAACTTCGTTCGCATCCTTTCAGGCTGTGTCATAATGACAAACTTCCTGCATATTAGACAGATAAATTTATGGTTCAATTTAACACATAAAAAGTTCCGGTAAATATATTACCGAAACTACACTTTTAGAGTCATTAACTCTTCTTTTATCACATCAATGACCAAAGAATTCAGTTTTTTATTGATTCTTTTCTGTTCTTCTTTTTCTATGGTGGTAAAAACTTTCGGGAAATCTTTTTCAAAATCTTCTAAAATATCCTGAGCAAAAATGCCGATCACTTTCCCAATCATTTTGGGTTCGAATTCACCAATTTTGCTGACCACATTGTTTAGCCTGTTTACAGTTGCATATTTTTGGATTTCTTCCCAGATATTCTGAGCTTTTTCACTAAAGCTGATTTGCTTTTGAGCGGTTTTTTCCTGTTTTCTTACCACTTTAGATTTTTCAATCCATTTTTCATTTTTATTTTTCAAAATGACTCTTGAGCCGTTTCCAAAATATCTGGTTTTTAAAGTTTTCACAATGGTTCCTTCACACCTATTGTTCTCGATTTCAGGAAGTCCAAGCCAGCCCGGAATTTTAGAATCGAAAACATTCGGAAACTTCAAAGCATCTTCCAAAGTTCCCTGAAAAAGAATTTTTGCATAGAAAAATCCGGTTTCTTCGAAAATTTCATTCACCACATCGGTATCCAGATAAGTAGTTCCGTTCAGCTTAATGTCGAATGCGTAAAATTCGTTGTGCGGAGCATATTCAATACCTTTCTGCACTTTTACCGCATCTTTTACAGGTTCCACTTCTTTGTGTTTGTAACCTCCGCCGAACAATTCACCGTAGATCACAACCGTTTCAACATCGGGATGAATATTTTTCACTTTTTCGAATACTTCGATGACGTTTTTTCTGTAACGTTCTAAAATCTGATGTGCGTTGAAGAATTTTTCATCCTTTTCGATGAAAGCAGTTCTTTTGCCGATTTTAATTTCCTTTCCGTCGGTAAAGAAAGAGAAATTAGCTCCGTGAACCTTCTCCTGCACGATGAAAACCTCATCCCAAAAACCCTGAATCCTGATCTGATCGATTACGCGGGTCTGGTAAGCGTTTTCTATTGAGTTATATGTTTTGAAAATCATTTTTTTTAATTTTTTGATTTGTTTTTACTTAAACCTCACAGGTTTTGAAAACCTGTGAGGTTTCATTACTGTATCTATCAGCCTAAAAATATCCATTACCATTTTTTAAAGTTTTTTAAAAGGCTTTCAATATTTTCCTTTCCGACAGGATTCATGGAATGGCAATAGAACTGTGGCAAATCCAAATAATTATCCATGCAATATTCTACCAGCCATTTTGCACAATCGTAGCCTGTTTTTTCCACAAATTCCTGAGAATCGGGTTTCAAATAATGTTCATCGGCAAGATCGTTGTCAAAAGAGATCATTTCCGGAAGTCCTTTTTCCAAAATCCTGTTGACAAACTGTTCGTAATTCCGAACGATATGCCAGTCTTTTCTGAGGAAAATATCCTGTTTGGTATAATGATCCGCTTCAACAGGATATCGTATATCATCCAGAAACAGTAATCTTTTTGTTAGTTCCATTGCTTATTTTTTTAATTTGAAAAGTAAATATTCAAAGCTTTGATAATACTTTTCACATTTGTATTCGGATAAAATCCTGAACTGTTGATACAGTTGATTTCAACAATTTTCCAGCCTTTATCGGTTAAACAAATATCCATTACAAAAGCTTCTTCCAAATTGAAAAGTTTGATCATTTCATTGGCGAAACTCAATCCGTCTTCTGAAACTTTTTCCTCAAAAGGAGCATGATAATTGAATTTATAATATCCTGCATCGATAATCTGTCCGCCAACAATCCAAAGTCTTGCTTCTTTGATCGTTCGTTTTGCTTCAGAAATCTGAACCAAAGAATCTTCTGTAATTCTGTTGGTTTGATCTTGCAATGCTTCAAAAGCAAAATCTTTCCATTCTGTTTCTGTGAAAACTTTTCCTGTAAAAATTTTAGCTTCATTGTATGGTTTAATGAATTTGAGTTCATCTTTTTTCCAAATCAATTCTTCTGAAATTTTATGTACGGAAACTTTGTGGTTGAGAAGGTTTTCACCATAATATTTGGAATACACTTCATACAAATGATTGCCTCCGTAAAAAGAACCGGGAAACCAATCTGTATTTTGCTTTGCCAATCTTGCAATCGTCACCGAACCATATACGAAAACATCTTTTCGGTCTGTTTCGAAGTCAATTTTTTGTGCGGTTGGAGGAATATTAATTACGCTGTAATCAATATTTAATTCTTCCAAAGCATCAAAAATTTTGTAATGATCGGGATCTAAATATACATTAGCCTGAACTAAAAAATACATGGTTATTAATTTTTTAAGGTTTTTATTTCTTGGATGGAAGCTAGAAGCTGGATGAGGGAAGTAATCGAAGCGTTTTAAACTTCCATCTCCCATCATCCCACTTCCAGCTATTTTACACCATCATATCAGCACAATTGGAACTTGCGAAGGCGTAAGGTTTTGCTTTAAACACATATCCCATTCCCAGAATATATCCCATTGCGTCTCTTAAGGCAACATTGGATTTGAAATCCGGATCGGTGTTAATGTCTGCGTGTACCTCCATTTCCACTCCATAAGCATCCAGAACAGCGCAAATAGCGTAAGCAATTTCTACGGATTTGTTCACCTCGTTCAGCATACGTTCTTTGATACTGATAGTCTGTATTTCTCTTTCTTTTCTGATAAAGGTAAACGCTCCTTTTCCCTCACGAATAAATACTACTGCCGTAGCATAATTAATGGCATCCCCATATACATGGGAATCTGAACCTACACAAACCTTCAGTCGGTGTCCATTTGCCTGTTCGCGGATGATGGCTTCTTCTACCAGTTGGGTGATAGAGTTTTGGAAAATTTTTCCTGTCATGTTCTGCCATACTTGTTGTTGCGTTTCCATTTTTTCTACATGTTTTGTATTTGTTTTAATATTTGTTTTAACGCAAAGTGCGCTAAGTTTTTTTATCTACTATTTGTTTTTAAGTTCGCAAAGGCGTTTCACTCAGCTAAGAACACAAAGCTTTTTTAAATTCACTTGCGAAGCAAATTGACCATTGACTATTAACATTCCTGCACTCCGAACCGGACTCGAACCAATACCATCAGTTTTGGAGACTGAGATGCTGCCATTACACTATCGGAGTAGTTTTTGTTGATTCATCAGGACTCGAACCTGAACAACAAGAGTCAAAGTCTTGTGTGCTGACCAATTACACTATGAATCAGTTTTATAAGTAATGAGTAATAGGTAATTAGTAATTTTTTTGCGCATAATTCATTACTTATTGCACACTACTTATTACTTATATCTCGTGGAACAGACAGGAATCGAACCTGTACCTTTAGTTTTTCAGACTAACGTGCAGACCTGCTACACCACTCTTCCAATTTTATAGGTAATGAGTAATTGGTAATCAGTAATATTTTTTGCCTGCAATTTATTACCCATTGCTTATTACCGATTACTTATATTCTGTACGGGAAGAGGGATTCGAACCCCCAAAACCTTGAGCCTAAATCAAGTGTGTCTGCCATTTCCACCATTCCCGCGGATTTCATTAGTAATGAGTAATTGATAATCAGTAATAAAAATTATCTTCTATAAATTTATAATTCGTATTAACCTTCAATAATTATTCATTGCTCATTACTTATTACTTATATTTTTAGGTTCGAGAAAAGCCTGTCTATATTTATAAACTATGCCTGTAATGTTTTTTAAAGATCTTCTGCGCTCGACAGACCTTTCTCTTTCCATTTAACCTATTTCTTTGTGAATTGTCAATCGTCAATTTACTTCGTAGTCAATTATTAAATTCACTTGCGGAGCAAAATTCACCATTCACCTTTTCACTTTCCTGTACTCTATAAGGGAATCGAACCCTTGTTTTCTGCTCGAAAGGCAGGCGTCCTGAACCGTTAGACGAATAGAGCGTTTTTGTTGTGAATTGTTAATAGCCAATTTCTTTGCAGTCATTTTTTTAAATTGACAATTGACTATTTACCATTCACTTTTTTTGACCATCTGACCAGGAGTCGAACCTGAACAACAAGAGTACATTTCCTGCATGCTGCCATTACATTATCAGCGGTATGGTGGAAGTAGTAGGATTCGAACCTACTCAGCAATGAAGCAATAGATTTACAGTCTGCCCCGACTCTCCAGCTTCGGCGTACTTCCCTTTTTTCATGAGTAATAAGTAATTGGTAATGAGTAATATTTTCCAACTAACTTTTTTAATCTTTAATTTTTGAAGAAAAACAAAGCCTGTCTTAATTTTTAGTTTGATGTAAGAACTTCTGCGCTCGACAAACTTTTTCTTTCTTCGGAACTAATCTCATTTTAGTTATTTGAGATGGTTATGGGATTCAAACCCACTCAGCTTACGCAACGGTTTTGCAGACCGCCCCGACTCTTCCACTTCGGCGAACCATCGTTTTTATGAGTAATCAGTAATGGGTAATGAGTAATTTCCCAATATTCTGATTATTCTTTTTTATTTAAATTTTCATTAAAAATAAAGTCTGTCTTAATTTTTGTTTGATGTAAGAACTTCTGCGCTTTGACAAACTTTATTTGATCTAAAATTTATAATATGTTTAAAAATTTCATTATCTCGCTTCAAAATGAGTTAAGAAAAAGCCTGTCTATATTATATCGTGTTTTTGGCTAAAGATCTTCTGCTCTCGACAAGCCTTTTCTTTTTTCTTTTTGAAACAATTAACTTAGTTTGAATTGTGAATAGTCAATTATCAATTTGCTTTGCTTGTCAATTTTTAAATTCACTTACGAAGTAAAGTTCACCATTGACTATTCACTTTTCTGTAATTTCGGAAGGACTCGAACCTTCAACCTTCGGCTTATGAAACCGATACTCTAACCTATTGAGCTACGAAATCGTTTTTAATTTGGTGAATAGTCAATTGTCAATTCGCTTTGCTTGTCAATTTTTAAATTCACTTACGAAGTAAATTCACCATTGACTATTCACTTTTTGCACTCCATAAGGGAATCGAACCCTTGTCGTTCGGTAGAAAGCCGAATGCACTAACCTCTATGCTAATGGAGCAAACTGTCTGGAAAGCAGGGTTCGAACCTGCGACCTCCCGCGTCCAAGGCGGGTAAACAACCACCGTTATCTTTCCAGTTTTGCAGATTCACTTCCATTTTCTTTTCCGGGAGACAGCCGAAGCCGAAATTTTCCGTGAATCTTTGCGGTCTATGCGAGAATCGAACTCGCAGTGCCCGAGAGACAGTCGGGAAGGTTAACCATTACCTCAATAGACCTTTTGTGATTCCGAGAGGATTCGAACCTCTATATTTGGTTTAGAAGACCAACATTCTATCCTGTTGAATTACGGAACCTTTTTGTAATCCCAGAAGGACTCGAACCTTCAACCTTCGACGTATCAGGTCGATGCTCTATCCAATTGAGCCATGAGATTGTTTTTAATTTGTGAATTGTTAATCGTCAATTCGTCTTGCTCGTCAATTTTTAAATTCACTTACGAAGTAAAATTCACTATTAACTATTCACATTTTTGGGGTATCTCCGGGGATCGAACCCTGTTCTCCGGTGCCACAAACCGACGCTTTACCAAATAAGCTAGAGAAACCATATACCATAAAAAAAGCGCCTCTTTTCGGGAGGCGCTTTATATTTCTGGACGTGTCAGTTCATTAGCTGACCCATGTATATAAGCACCTTTTTCCCACAAATTCACTATCAAGAAGAATAACACAAGCATATCTTTGCCCCATCGGTTCTGTACCGCGTTGTCCTGAATATAAATTAGATATGTTATGTAATTGTTTCATTTTATTCTTGTTGTTTTAAAAATGTTTTTTTGAAAGGCTTGAAAACCTGTTGCTTTCAATTTTCGGTTGCAAAGTAAATATGATTTTTTTTAACTCGCAAATTTATTTTTCATTTAAATATTTGAAAATCAATTAATTATGTAATAATTTTAGAATAGAGAATTTCCGTCCGCAATACTTTGCAGATGTCTTAAATACCTAAATGACTGTCTCTCATCGGGTTACTGATCACGCTCTATTTTCTTATTAATTGTTCATTTGTTATTAAATAATTTTCATTTTTATGGTTATTTTTTTTCATTCTAAATAATTTCTGCTCTAAAAACACAAAAAACGCCTCGGTAATCGAGGCGTTTTTGCAGTATTTTGATAAAATTTTTACGGTTTTACAGTAAATAATTTTCAAAGCAAGCACATTTCGCCTCATAAGATATCATCCATTCATACCCAAACGATCCCTTTAGTACAGGGCGATCGCATAGATTTAAACTGATATGTGCTCTTTGTATTGTCATTATTTTATGGTTGCAAAGATAAATCTTTTTCTTAAAAGTTTTTTATTTTGTCTTTGCGAACTGAAAGTGAAGCAATCTATATTATATCATTTTACTTTGAGATTGCTTCGTCGCCTTGCTCCTCGCAATGACAAACAAATCAATTCCTGAATATCCTGTTCCTTCCCGTCTTATACCTGGAAATATCTTTCAAGATCACTTCATCATCCGGATTGAAATGCTTCAGTTCATTTACGATTTCTGAGCGGGTTGCTACTTTTTCGGCGATGATTTCATAGGCAATATTTCTTGTGGTCGATTGAAGTTTCGGATCTTTTTTAAATTCATGCTTCATGGCTTCAAGATAGGTAATCTTCTTCTCTGAAGGCGTTTTCTGATAAAGTTCCTGAATCTGCTGATCGAGTTTTTTCACATCAAAAATATTGGCAAAATAATTATTGAGACAGTTGAAGGCATCACGGTCTTCTTCCCATCCTTTCAGCAGAATTTTCTGTGCCTCATCGGGCAATTCCATTTTTTTACGGTAAATTAAAGAACCTTTTACCATCTGACTGTTGTTTACATAATCGTCCACCACCATCTGATAATAGATATTGGCATTTTTGGCATCATTCATTTTCCTGTAGAGATCGCCTACTTTTTCTTTCTGTTCGAGTTCTTTGTACAAATCGATTGCTTTTTTATACTGCTTTGCTTTTTCGTAGCAGTTTGCGGCTTCCGATTTATTTTTCAGTTTTTTAAGAAAAATTACTGCGGCTTCATTGTATAAGCCTCCGTCTTCCAGTGTTTTTGCTCCGCGATAGTAATCTTTCATCAAGTTCATGTATACTTTTGCCGCTCTTTTATAATCTTTTTCACTGATGTATTTCTGAGCCAGTTCTTCGTATTTATTCCTGATCTTATCGAAAAGGGATGCTTCCAGATAAAAATTTCCTCCTCCGTTTCTGCCTTTTCCCGAAGAGTTGTTTTCTTTTTCCTTTTTTTCCAACTGCATGAGTACCACAAAAATGATGAACGCAACAATGGCAAAAATCACTAGAGTTCCCACCACACTCCAAAAACTCTGATGGAAAAGCTGCGCCAGAATTCCGATTATTTTGATGATGGCGAGAATGAAAAAAGCCGCCATAAATTTGTCTGTAAATTTCTGTCTATTCATCCTTATCAGATTTTAAAATGGTTTCATCTTCGCTGAAAAGACGGTAAAGAAGCAATACAATGCCGATAATAAGAATCCATACAAACCAGTTGTACCCGAACATTTCGATCAGCGGATAGAAAATGTACGCCAACATCGCCATCAGAATAATCATTAGGAAAATCTTGGTTCCCGCCGGAACATTTTCACCGCCTACATTCAGCGATTTTCTTTTAACGAAGAAAGAATACAATCCTACCGCTCCCGTCATCGCAACAATCAGCCAGAAAATTTCTGTAAAAGAGGTGCTTTTTTCTTCCGGATTACTTTTTTCAGCGTTCAATGTCGAAATAGCAGGCGGAGTCTGTGGAAGTTCTTTCGTTCCGTACAGCCTTCCCAATGAATCTTCCACCAAAATGGCTTTCTTTTTCATAATGGTTTTTACAACTCCTTCATCGGCAGGTTTCCCTGAACCTGATTTCTGAATGGAATCTTTAATTTTCTCTCTGATTTTCCCTTCATTCTGAGCCAGATATTTTACAATTTTCTTTCGATATACTCTTTTTAATGAATCGGTTGCCGCATCTGTTTTGTCATTCAGCTTAAAAATATCATTCTGAATTTTATCAAGCGGTCTTCCACCGTTTTTGAGATATTCCTGATAACTTTTTTCACCCGGTTTGCTCATGCTTAGAGAGGCACTCATATGTTCTTTCATCAGTTCTCTCCGCTTTTTTCCGTACATGGAGTCGATTTTCATATCAATATCGGTAACTCCTGATTTGTACGCCACTACAGGAGCCATCATTGTTTTATCCCGAGTCTGGACTTTGCCTGAAGAAATGGATTGAGATTCTTTCGCTCCATCTTTATTAAGATTCATAAAAACTCTTGCTAAGCCGATCATTAAAAGGACAACCCAGAATATCCAACGGTAATTTCTACCGGAAGATTTTCCATCCAAATTGTCTTCCTCTTTTTTACCAAACAGTTTTTCGAGCCATGAATTTTTAAATTTGAAAATTCCGAAACCATCTCCTCTCGAAGTTCCCATAATATCCAACGGAACGCCAAGTTCTACAGCTCTGTCCGGATATTTTTCGATATATTTTAAATATTTTTCTATTTCCTTTTTATTTCCCACCATTACCTTTTTCATGTCAAACGGAAGATTTTTCATCCACTCTTCTTCGGTTTGCGGCTTTTCGAGAGATTCCAGAACTTTTTCATCGTCCATTTCAACGGTAAAACTTTCGATTTTCTGAGGAATCTGTACTCCTTTCGAGGGTTTTCTTACTTTATCTTCAGAGATCTCCGGATTCTGAATAATGGAAATCCAGTCGATTTCTTCATTTAATTTAACCAGACCAAATTCAGGATGCATGATGAGATATTCCGCATCGATATTCTGCCACTCTTCAGGATTTACTTTCGGATAAAAGACCGTATTTTCCGGAATAAAAAATCTATTGTCTACACATTGAAAGTAAGAATTTCTGCCAATTTCATTCGGAGCCGGATTTTTAAATACCAAAAAACATCCGTATAAAATATTCGGTTCTGTGGAAGGAATCGGGAACGACTGAATTTGATGTAAATCTATTCCTAATATTTCCATCTCGTTAAGCCATACAAGCGGCGAAGAACCTTTGATTAAAAGTCCTTTTTTGGGGTAATTATTTTTCGGAAAGGGTTTAATTCTAAGTTCCATATTCCCAAATTTGATCTATAAACCGTTCCATATATTCAACATACATTTCTTTCATTGTTCGCACTTTCAAAAGTGTATTCTGTGGCAGATAATATTCTGAGCCTCCGAATTCCGTGTTGGTTGCCAACGCCAGATTTCCATATTCTGTGGAAGGAATATAAAATTCGGGGATATTTTTGTTGCTGCTTTTAAAAGTCAGCATTCCGCGATTGTCCGTAATAATTTCGCTTCCGTCTGAAAAGGTAAATTTGTTTTTATTCTGCTCCGCACAGATTTCCAGCGGATCATTATTTCTGTAAAACGTGATGGAATCTTCGTTATATAATTTGTTTAATTCGTTATTTGAAATGACTAGCTTTTTTTCTGTATTGATTCCGATATTGTGGAAATTATTCAGGATTTTTAATCCACTGTGGATTAATTTGTTAAGTTCAGATCCAACTCTTAAATTATTTTTATAAATTTCTTTCTCATTCACAAATGCCTCTTCAAAACTAACATTTCCATCTATAGCAATTTTATTGCTGTAAGGAATATCATCCAAATGCAAATAAAAACTTTTATTAAAGTATATAAGTTGACTTTTAATAGGTATATTTCTTCCTGTCAAATTCAGCTCAGAATATTCTTTAGTATTTAAATTTAATTTGGAAATCAGCTTTTTATCGGGTTGATACTGGCATAAAATAAAGTCTCCCTGCTTATTTTTTGCCAACGCAAACTGACCTTTTGGCTTTACGGAAATATCATCAATTAAAATTTCGCAGCCATGATGCGTTTTATACGTGTCATAATAATTGCGGTTGTAATAATTGTCTGAAAGATAGGTTCTCAGCAACTGTTTTTTATTGCTTAAAATAAAAAATTCCCCTTCATAGAGAAAGGTTGCGATTTTATTGATCGGCGCAGGAAACAAAATCGGATAATTGAACGGAACATTTGCTTTTTTGCCGTTCCCTGAAAATTTACTTTCCCTTCTCTGTCTTCTTTCCGGCGGGTTTGCCCACAGTTCCTGCAACGGAAGCATAATTTTCTGGATGTGCTTTCTTGTTCCTTTATGATATTTGTAAAAGTTCAGCTCACCGTTTGCAGAAGTCGTCACCAAAAATTTCAGGCGGTCTCTGTTTTCTTGAATGATTTTCTGAAGATTTTGATGGCTTAAGTTTTCCTGATTCGTGATGAAAAAAACTTCCAGATCTTTTTCTTTATGTTCTTTATTAAAAAACTTTTCAAGTGCGCCTGAAACTTCCAGAACCGGACTTACATGATTGAGATTTTCCACTACTTCATCCACATTATCCAGAGACATCGGGATGATATTCTGTCCCAATGCAAAAACTTTGCATTCTGAAAGTGCTTTCGGATGTTTGATGACCGCAATTGCCGATGCAAACCCCAAAACTTTCGGGGTTCCCCAGTTTTTCAGGGAAGTATCAATTAAAATAATTCTTTCAAAAATATTTTCTTCGGGCGGAATTTCTCTTTGGATAAACAACGCTTCATTGTTTGCAACACGGTTCATGAAAATGTCGTCTTCATTGGCAAATTCAGACAAAAGCATTCTGTGAAGTTCGCCTTTATTCGTCATATCCGAGATTCCTCCAATCGGCTGTTCTCCGGGCGAAAGATGACGCATCGGGATTTTCAGACCGCTCCAGATCCTTTTAATCAAACTTCCGACCTGAAACGTTTTCGGCTCTTCAATAAGTTCCTGAATAAAATCTTTATCGGTTTCAACGGTGGTTTCTTCTTCCACCACTTCATCTTCCAATTCCGAAATATCTGTGAAACCTTTCATGGCATTGATAATGGATTTTCTAGTCGGAAATTTATTCTGAAGAAGCGCTAAAGTTTTAATATCTCTGTTAACCGCAATTGAAGTCAGAGGCTTTTTAACAGCAGCTTCGCCGATGATATGAGGTTTGGTCTCAAATATTTTTAAGATTAACCCTGAATTTACAGAGGAAACCCGATTGTGACTGTCTTTAAAAATGGTCTGTAAAAGAATGATTTTATTCTGTCCCCGCTTTAAAGAACTTCCGATACTGCTCAGATTTTCTAAAAATTTAATGACAAGATCTACATCGGATTCATTTTCCGCAAAATTATCTTTCTGTCTGTTCAGATAATAAAAAACGCCGTCTAAATTTAAGTAGCCATCATGAAGCGCATACAAAACAAGCAATAAAGAACCGAAAGGCGGAAGACCCTGTTCTTTAAGTTCCTTAAGAATTTCCATTACGTAGGGTCTGTACGCAATTGCGCCTACATTCGGGATCGAAATAAGGTTGTTTTCATTATATCGGGTGTCGTCCGGAACATCTTCGTCGGTTGTCCACTCCCAGAAATAATTGATATATGATTGGAAATATGCAATTATATCCATTCCTGTGATTTTTCAGTCAGTCGGAAAGAGCTTACGGATAATTTGCGGAAATCTTCTTTATTTAGGTAAAGAACATTTCCGTTTTCGTTCCATAAAAGCCACTGATCGCGACCTGCGTTATATTTTCTCTGTAATAAAGAGCTCATGTTTTTAAATTCAAAATCGCAACCTGTCGGTAAAAGATGTCCGTCTTTTGACCAAAATGTTTTTCCCGGAAAACTTAATAAAGGTTTTCCGATAAACAAAGCATTGTCATTAATTACCATCCAGTTGATTTTCTCCAGCTTAAATTTCGGCAGTGTGATTAAGGTTTCCCTGATTTCTTTTATTGAGCATAACAACGCTGTTGCGGGATGCTCTTCTTCGCTCGGTTTCAGTTTAATTTCAATTTTTCCGTCAATTCCGAAAAAATTATTATTGAATGACGGGAAAGTTAATCGCAAAGCTTTATCAATGGGAGTCCAAAGCAAAGCCGTTCTCATTTTTCTGCTCGGAACCAGAGCCTCTTTTCTGAATAAAAGTCCGTCTCTTAATTCATAAAGCAGAAAATTCGGTAACTGTTGAATTTCCGATGAAACCGCCTGTTCATCTGTAAAACCTTTCAGCCAGACCACATCTTCTTCTAAAGCAATCTGAACATTTTTCCAGTCGCGGATGGAGCCCAGAACATCTTCATCTGCACGTGGAATTTCTGCCCAGAATTCTTTTAGACCGTTTGAAGAATCTTTTGCCATAGATTTTCAATTTCCTGTTGAATGTACTGTTTCTGCTCAGGATTTCTGATCCACTCGCATCTCGTCTGAAGATATCTCAATTTATCTTTGATGACGTTCTGCTCTTCAAAACTCAAAGATCCCTGATTCCATTTTTCGACTAAGATTTTTACGTCTTTCATCACTTCTTCCGGATTCGGCGTTTTGTTTTGCAACGCCTGCGGATGAGATTTCGGATGGTCGTCTTTTTCAATGGTTCTGTTGATGATTCCTTCAAGAATTTCGATCTGTTCTTCGGTATCCCAAATGTGTTTTAATACCCATAAATCTGATAGAATCGCTTCGTTTCTATCACAAATTAAAGCACTTGCCGCGATAAGGTTCTGCAATTTTACGGCTCTACGGTCGGAAATGGCAATTCCTGTATTTCGCAGACTGATGATGGTGTTTAAATAGACTTCGTAAATGGGTCTTAAATCGACTGTTTTACACAAATTCTGAAGTTCTTTTATTTCGTGGGAAAGAATTTCGGGAGTTTCTGTTTCCAGATTATTTTCCAGTTTTCTTCCGGCTAAAAGCACCTGTTGAAGAAGATCGGGATGTACATAATCTACATTAATTCTGATGAGAAAACGGTCGAACAACGCGTTCAATGCTTCGTCTTCAGGAAGAACGTTACTCGCTCCCACGAACATGAGCGCAGGAAGGTGCTTGGTTTCTTTTCCTCTTTTAAAAATCTTTTCATTTAAAGCCATCAACAGCGAATTCAGAATGGCTGAATTGGCATTGAAAATCTCATCAAGAAAAACCATGGACGCTTCGGGCATCATTCCTTCGGTGTTGGTTAATAATTCTCCTTCTTTTAATTTTCTGATATCAAAAGGTCCGAAAATTTCGTTCGGTTCTGTAAAACGGGTTAATAAATATTCGAAGTTTTTTCCGTCTTTTACGGTTTTTGCCAACGTTCTTACAATGGCAGATTTTGCGGTTCCAGGAGGTCCGTACAAAAAGGCGTTTTCTCTTGCCAGAAGACAGATTCCCAATAAATCGACGACATCGTTTTTTCCGACAAAGGTTTCTTTGACGTGGTTAAGAACGGTGTTTAATTTTTCTATATTTTGAGTCATTTGTTTTTATGTTATAATTTTTCTTGATGGAAATTATTATTTTTTTTGAACTGTTTTTTTAACGCAAAGTCCGCAAAGTTTCTTTTAACTACTAACTGTTTTTAAGTTCGCAAAGGTACTTCGACAAGCTCAGCATAAACTATTCACTTAACAAAGCGAGCAAAGGTCTAAATTTATTGTTATTTTTCTTTTTTGACGAAAATTATTGTTTTTTTGAACTGTTTTTTTAACACAAAGTCCACAAAGTTTTTATTTACTTTCTATATATTTTAACCATTAAGATTTATTAAGGGTTTAAGATTAGTTAAGAGAAATAAATTTCTTAAGCTTGCCTTTAATTTGCTTACCTATTCTTAATTGTTTAATTTTTTGCGTGATTTTAGGTTTTTAACGCAAAGTCTGCAAAGTTTCTTTTAATTATTTACTGTTTTTAAGTTCGCAAAGGCATTTCACTTAACAAAGTAAATAAAGATTTATAATTAATTTATTTAATGAAAAATCTTAATGATAAAAAATATAAAAACCCGCTTACGGTAAGTGATATCAGTAAATCTATATAAAAGCTAATCGGCAGTTCAAAATATTTGAGACCCATTATAACATAAGATCCTAAAATCAAAAACATCACAAGTATATTGATAAAGACCGAAAATGGTGCTAATGCCAAAAGAAAGGATATAAAAACAAAATACGTAATTGCCGCAAAAAAAAGATAAAAATACTTTCCATATGTTATATATTGGCTGTTTACCATTGCTTTAAATTCTGAGAAACTGTGCTTTCCTGCTATAAGATCATAAAAACTTTCTACCAAATCTCTGAAAATAGTTATCGGGTTATATCCATACATGAGGCTTACAAAGCTTCCGACTACAATAATTAAAACCATTGTGACCACCTGCAACAAAGATATATTTTTAGCAAAATTTCTGAAATATCTTTTTCCTTCAGGAGAATCTAATGAAAAATCTTCCAGATGGAATTTAAGACCATAATTAAAAGGAATATAACCAAAGTTTATTTTTACTCCGTTTTTTAGGCTGTAGGAATAAAGAGGTTTACCGAATGTTGAAAATACGTGCACTTCATCTACTTTCAGCTTTAAAAATCTGCTGCTCAAATAATAAGCAAAAATGCAGAACAGAAAACCGTAAGTCGAAAAAATAATGCCGAGAGTGAAAGCTGTATTTATTTCCATAATTAGTTTTTACTTAAAAAATTCCACCAGCTTTTCTTTTTTGGCTTTTCTGCTTTTTTTCCTTCCGATTTTTCTTTATCCAAGAGAAATTTAGATCTCTTATAAGCATCAGTAACATCAAAATACAATTCAGAACCGTTTTCAAGAGTTAATACATCTAAATATTTATCTTCATGCTGAATTAATCTTTTCTGAAGATATTTTTTGCTTAAACGAAGCTCCAGAAGGTCATCTTCATCGGAAGCCCTGATAACAATATAAGGATTTTCTATAGTTCCGTCTCCTGTTTTTTCTATACAATTCAGAATATTATGACAGATAAATACTATACTTTCTGCGGCTTTTGTATTTCCTATCTCATTTAAAGAAATAAATTTTAAAAAATGTGCTCTTGGACTTAATAAAACATTAATGGTAACGTAATAATTCAGTTTATCATATTCCTTATTTTCATATAGTTTTTTCATGATTTCCAAATCATCAGAATCAGGATCGTAATCAGGATTAGTGATAATCAATTCTCTGTGTTTTAAAAAATTTTCTTTTGTAGGATCTGCCACAAAATCAAATACAGTCTTTTCTCTCATTCTCTTAGGTTATTGTTTTTAGTTTTTTCTAAAGAGCTTCTGGTTTATCGTTTCTTTTTAAACGCAGAATTCGTAAAATTTTAATGATCTATTGTTTTTAATTCTTTCCAAAATACGTCTTTATGCAAGCCAAATTCGGCAGTCAACAGATTATTGAGGTAAGGAATTTCTGCAAGCTGATAGGATTTCTTTTCTACAATTCTTTCCAGATAGAGCTTTCGGTAGGTTTTGTCTTTTAATTCTTCTTCCCAGTTGGTGTCTTCGAGATCGAGATCAAATCCTACTGCTGAATAGTGAAATTGTTTCAGAATATTTTCCAGCATTTTCACCAAAGGATCTTCCGGATCTGAAACCTGTAAAGCAGAAACAATCTGTGGTAAAAACCGAAGTGATAAATCCGCAGATAACATGGCTGAAATGTCTTTTTTCCCTTTGAAAGACGGAATTAATTTGTTTAAATCTTTAGCCGTATTTTCTCTTATTAAATGAAGCTGCGCACTGTAATAGACTATTTTGGCAGCCCAGACTGCTGTTTCTGTATCGCAGACAAGTGTATCGGATAAAAATTCAAGCCTTTCTTTTTCAAATTCAGCCTGAAAATAATCTGCGGCATCCTGTTCTTCTTTTTTGGAAATTTCATGAATATCTGAGAAAATGGTGATGCATTCTTCTTTTCGAAGGAGAAATAAAGTGTCTAAAAAAGCTGATTTTTTTTCCATCATTTAACAAAAATAAAAAATATTCTTTTCGAATTGAAAATTTTGAAGGTAAGTTGATTATAAATCTTTAATTAAAAAATCATTGTTCAAGGATTAAGAAATCACAATTTTATATCTTTGCCCTTTCAAATAAAAAATTATGAGTATCCACATCAGTGCAAAAAAAGGAGAAATTGCTAAAGTTGTTTTACAACCCGGAGATCCGCTGCGTGCCAAATACATTGCGGAAAACTTTTTGGAAGATGCTAAACTGGTAAGCCAGACCAGAGGAATTTTATATTACACAGGTTTATATAAAGGGAAGGAAATCTCTGTGGGAGCAAGCGGAATGGGCTTTCCAAGCATCGGAATTTACTCTTTTGAACTTTTTACAGAGTATGATGTAGATACGATCATCAGAATCGGAACCTGCGGTGCGTATACCACAGACCTGAAAGTGTATGATCTTCTGAATGTGGAAAATGCAGCCAGTGAAAGCACCTACGCAAAATTCGCATGGGGAATTGAAGAGGAAAGCATTTCTCATCAGGGAAATATCTTCAATACCATCAACGAAACGGCAAAAGAAATGTCTTTAACGGCAAAAGCGACGAACATCCACAGCAGCGATATTTTTTACAGAAAAGATCCTGCAATTCCAGCAATTGCCACAAAATATAACTGTCCGGCGGTAGAAATGGAAGCTTTCGGATTATTTGCCAATGCTAAACATTTAGGAAAAAATGCGGCAACGATTCTTACGGTTTCGGATATTATACCTACCCACGAAAATATTTCGGCAGACCAAAGAGAAAAGGCTTTGAAACCAATGATTGAGCTTGCTTTGGAAGCGGGGATTAAGAGTTTGTAAAAAAGTTGCACAGATCTGTGCAACTTTTTTCTTTTTTAAGATCATACTTGTTGATCGATCATTGTATTTTCTTCACAGATCGTTTTTGAGCATTCATTGAAAGTATTTGAAAAGTCATCAGCAATTTGTTTCATCTGCTCCGTACTAGTTACAGAAGTATTAAACCTCCAGTTAACATATACTGATCCATCTGACTTTGACAAGAAGAAAAGCGGCTCAAGCTCAAGAAAAATCAGATCAATATTTTCAAAAGTATTTATTTTCTCTTCTTCATAGACATTAAAATCGATAACAGAAAGATTGATGAAAGATTTACATATTTTTCTGAAAAATTTTTCTTCATCCCATTTGAGCAAGGCGTAATTATACACAAGATGTTTTGATAAAGTCATGAAATTCTTTGCTGTTTTAATGATTTCATCAGTACTTAAAGGGTAATCTGCTGCTGGATAAAAGCATTCTCCGGAATATTCTCCAATACTGTTAATCGAAAAAATATCATTTTTTCCTGAAACTAAAAGACCTATGAGAGATTTTCCCTGATAAGGATAAATCGTTTTAGCAAAAACATGCATGAATATACTCACCCAACTGATTCCTTTTTTCTTAATGATATTCTGAATTTCAGCAAAGTTTTGAATTGTAAAAGCGTGGAAATATGACTGTCCTTTTTTTGAATAGTCATCCACAGGTGTATAATACTTATCTTTAACTAAACTTTTTATTTTATCATCATAATTTAAATCATTAAAACACTCGTAATCAATATCTTTAATTATTGTACCATCGTATTCCTTAAGAATATTTATCCAATATTTTTGATCCGATTCCAACGTCTTAAATAATTTACTATTTCTTTTCACAGCATACTGACCAAAATCAAAAACTTCTGTAACTTCTGCCCCTCCGTAATAATCAATCAGATCATTTTTAATTTTCTGCAGACCATTGGCATCACAGATCATATGGTGTGCAAATATTTTGAAAATAAGCATTTCTTTATGCCTGAAAATATGAAAATACATTAAAGGAGCATCGTAAATGCTTAATGATTGATTTTCGATGCGTATCGGATGAAAATATTCATTGGGATTTTTTGTTTCAGATTCCTCCGGTAATGTTCTAAAATAATCGATATTATTTTGCGGCAACTCTTTCAAATAGATTATATCATTTTCCAGTATAAATCTGCAATTCAGAAGTGTATATTTTTGATGCAGTTTCCTTATTGCGCTATTAATTTTATTTAAATCTATTCTTCTAAAATTGATATCAACTTCCAGAAAAATATTTCCCTGAGCTTGATACCTGTAAAAATCCTTAATCTGTCGGATAAAAGGATAATGATATTTAATTTCCATGGTTTTATAAAATTAAGCGGGTGTAACCAAAAAAACTGATAAAAACCGTTTTAGCATATATTCATAGAAATCTTCCCAGTATGACTGCTGATCTCTTCCGTTTTTCAAAGAGCTTTTCTCAACCAATTCAACGCCTGAAAATACTTTGGGTAAAGAAAGGAATTGTGTAAAAAACCGTCTTTCGTACATAAGGTATAACGGAAGTATTCTAGGCTCTGCAAATGCTATATACTTAGGAATTAAAGCAATTGTTTTTTCTTTACTGTGAGAGGTATAGGTATATTGACTGTTAAACACGGAAACAAAGGGATTACACTGAAGTTTTACATCCAGAAATTTATTTTTCGATAAACTGAGAATTCTGTTGGTTTCCAACAAGTGATTTTCTTCAAATTCCAGCAATTGCTCTTTACTTATCCTGTAAATATTATTTATTTGGATATGATTCTCTATTTTTCTGATCTCTTCTTGTATTTCCACATGAGACAGATTATTATTTATCCATGCAGTCGTAAGTTCGTTAGAAAGTAACTTCATGAGTATTGTATTTTTTGATTATTCTGTTGTAATATTCCGGGAATTCCTGCCAAAGGGTTTCTGCGACAATACACATATTGTGGGCCTCTTTTTTATGATCTCCGATAAGGTGTATAAACAATGTATTTTGTCTGTCATGAAAATCCAGTAAACTATTAAAATTATCCAAGGGTGTTTTAGGCATCGGCAACAATGTCTTTATTTCTCGTTTTTGATGGTGTGCAAAACACGAAAATAAATACTGCTCAAAAATACACGGGAAACATATATTCTCACCCTGAAGATCATTTAGGATATGTAAATTTTTATCTACAAACTGAAATGATTCTCTGCAAAAATTCTTAAAAAAATCCAGATCGTTTCCTCCTATAATTCCTGCATTATACTGGGATCCGTCTTTTAACATTTCTGAATCTGTATTTAAAAATTCAGGAAAAAATGCAAGCTGTCTTTTTAATTTTCGCAGGTTGTATTTGTGATGTCCGTTATCCATTTCAAAAGACTGGGCAACTAAAGGCGCATTATGGAAATCCTTAAGTGGTTTGCAAATAAAGGCATCATTATCAACATGAAAAAAAGGCTCATCTTGTAATGAATAAGTATAAATTTTCCCTAATGCCCAGACATGATTGTATTCTCCGTACTTTTTAGTAAGATCATCAAGACAGACATGAACTTTGGTATAAGGAAGTTCCAATAGATCTATAAGAAGGTTTTTTCCAACTTTGTCGGTATATAATTCTACATTTTCGTAAAACTTTTTTGCTCTTAAAACACTCAGAGCAAAAGTCATGTACTTATTAAGGTTTAGTTTAATAAATTCTCTCTGATTTCTTGTGGATAAGTCAGGATGTGACCAATAACTTTGTATTATTTTCATAGGCTAGTTTTTCAAAATCGATTATTTCGTCGCAAAATTCATGGAGATTATTTCTATGGGAAATGATCAGAATGATCGCATTGGGTAATTTTTCTCTGATATTTTTAAGAATAATCCTTTCCAAACCTACATCCAGCGATGCTGTAGCTTCATCGAAGATGATGATTTCGGGCTGTTTGTAAAATATTCTCGCAATGGCTATTCTCTGCTTTTCTCCGTCGGATAGAGTACTTCCGCTAAAAGTGATGGTCGTATTTTCATGATCTTCCAGACGATCAATAACATTGGAAAGGCAGATAATCCTGATAATTTCACGAAATTCCATGATGTTTTCTTTTTCTGCTCCGTATTTAATATTATTAATTACCGTATCATGAAAAAGCTGGTTTTCTTTTTCAATCAGACCAATAAGAGAGGTGAGATTTTTAACCTTATCAATAGAAATATTATTGATATTGATATGCCCCGAATCCGGATTGATAAAATTCATAATGAGATTGACCATAGTGCTTTTCCCAATTCCGCTTTTGCCTTTTATTCCATATGTTTTCCCACTGTCAAAAGTGTATGAAAAGTCTTTCAATATATATTTTTCATGATATTTAACTGTTATATTTTTTAATGTAATCGTTGAAACTTCAAGGACTTCTTCTTTTAAATCATCCGTATTTTCTTCTTCGGTAATGTTATCGTAGATTCTTTTCATTGAAACTTTTGACTGAAAAAATTCGTTGGCTCCCGCTGCAAGCCCGATAATAGGTGCGTAAATCCTGTTTAGGTATTGTATAAAAGCGATAAGGGTACCTATTGTCATTAAATCGGAGTATACAAGCTTTCCTCCGTACAAAAGAATGATAAGCGGACCAATGGCAATTAAGAAGGTTGTAATATTTGAGCTTATCCCATTCCAGTATGTATTTTCAACTGCATTTTCGCGCCATGTATTGTGATAATTATTGAGAGTTTGTATTTCTTCGGAGAGAACATTGTTACTTTTAAGAACCCGTATGTTTCTTATTCTTTCTAAGAAATAATTATAGATATTTCCTTCGATGTCTACTAATTTCAAATACGTTTTCTTAATTTTTCCTTTCAAGGCAAATGTATTGATGATCAAAAAAGGTAAAACCACTAAACTTACCAAAGTAAGACTTACGTTAAAATAAAACATAACTCCCAGAACCCCGAGCACAACCATACTGTTGTTGATATAATTAAGCAATGTCGAAGAAAAAAAGTTCTGTACTTTATCCACATCATTGGTTAAAAGATATATCAGTTCGCCTGTTTTACTTTCTTTGAAAAATGACGTATCTTTTTTAAGCAAATTTTTATATAAAACTCTTCGGATGTCTGCAATGATCTTTCGGCTTACATTTACATACAAGATCCCGGAATAGAATGAAAACCCGATTCTTATAATATAACATCCCAAAAGCAGCAGAACGATTTTTACAAGATCTTCATAGGTTCCCTGAGGAATGGTTTTATCTATGATAATTTTCAAAGCATAAGGAGTTACCAGTGACAAAGCATTGGTAATAACAAACAATACAATAAGCAAAATATAGTGCCTGATATATTTTTTAATGATATGAAAATAAAATCTGAACATTTAGTTTTCTAGTATTTCTTCTATTTTATCGCACAAAATTTTATGCGGAATTTTGTTAGGAAAAAGTGATACCTCATCAAAATTTCTGATTGTAAGAATGTCTTTTTTTTCGGCAAGAAATGCCTCTCCATTTTTAGTAATGTAAGAAAGACAGTTTACATATTTAAAATTCCACCACAGCAAGGGATGATAATCATTAACATAGGTTTGTTTCCCTGTATAGACGATGCATTTTTTTCTTTCTTTTTCGAGGATGTTGTGCAGATAATAATTAATGCCGTTGAATAAATGTGCAAGACCTGTACAAGGCGACAACATTCCGTCTACATAATCTGATGCCATTAAAGACATTTCTTTTCTTATCCCCAGTTTTCCCGGAAAAATAATTTTATTTAAAATATCAGGCTTTAAATCTTTTTTCAAAATATTCTTCAGGTCGTTACTTTGGCTGAACAATAGTATTTTATATTTTTTCTCTTTTACAAGCCATTGTATGATTTGCAGAAAGACTTTTTGATCTATTATTTTCTCAGCTTGGGATGCCTCATTAATTAAAGCAAATATTTTATCTTCTTTTTCTATTCCGTGAGATTCGAGCCAAAGATCTGCATCATTTATTTCTTCTTTTTTTATTTCAATTTTATTATAGTGCTTTTTGTTGTACAAAAGCTGTCTTTTGAGATCATCAAGCATAAAATATTTTCCGAAAGCAATAGAATGAAATCTCTTATTTTTCTCATGATCTACCGGAAATGTATAGGTTAAAACCGGTTGAGAGTTGTTCTCAATTTTGTTTTTAACATTATAATACAACAGAAATTCTGCAATAACAAGATCATATTTCTTAAAATCTATACTACTAACAGAAGAATTAAGCAGTCTTACATTTTCAGGAAAAGATGACGAATAAATCCTTTCGATATGATGATAATTTCTTACACCGGTAACATAAATATCAATCTTTTTAGAAGGCTGTTTCTCGTTAAGAACAAACAGCTTATAGTTAAGATCATAATACCAAAAGCAACTGTCTCCGATGAAGAAATTCTGATTGAAATCGCATACAATACAGATCTTTCCAGACTTTGTTATATTTATTTCATATTGCTCACTTTCAGCCGGAAGAATATTAAGTGTCAAAAAATTCTCAAGTTTTTCATTAATTGATTTGATGTCAAAGTGTAATTTTTGTTGTTTGATATATTCTGCAATACCTGGAAAACTTAAATTAGGATTGCTTTTATTATTAAAGAAATAAACATTTTCAAAAGATCTGCCTTCCTTCTGACTGTTAAAAAAGTCGGCTTCTGAATGATAATGAGCGATCACGACATCATATTCATCTGTTTCATTTTTATTAAAATCATTTTTAAATGATACATTCTTCATCAATTCTTCCGGCAAAAACAAATTCTTTACTTTTTGATCCCGGTCTGCAAAAATTATTTCTTCATGATGAAAAATCGTAAGCACAGCGATGAGCTGACGGATAACATCAGGATCCCATTCATCTTCTTTAAAAAGACAATGGTGATCCAGAACTATTAATATTTGCTTTTTCATGATTCAAGAAGTTTGTTTTAATTAGGTCTTATCAAAACAGATCCTGAGCTTCCAACGGAGCTTATCTGTACCGTAAAAGACTTTTCATACCCAGCTAGTGAAATCTCTTTTTTAGATTCTCCGGAGAGCTCAATACTTTTTATCAGTTCTTTATTTTTTTTGAAAAATTCCAACTTCACGGACTGATCTTTTAAATGATGTTCTATCACGAAGTTTTTGCTTTGAGACTGGCACGGAATATCAAACTTCACTTTTTTATGCAGCTTTACGAATTTCATCCTGATTCCGCATTCCGAGATTTCATTTTCCCATTCTTTCTGATAAAAAAATGATGTTGTTGTAAGACAGAACATCATTAGTACTGTAAAAACTGTTAATTTTTTCATTTGTTTAATCTATTTTGTTGTTCGGCATTGCTGTTATCAAATGATTCTCTTTGAGTATTTTTTTTACCTGCATTGAAGTTGTAAGTAAGTCCCAAAGAATAAAATCTTGTAGGAAGTCTGTTAACAATACTCCTTGTGAAATCATTTTCATCAATATTTATTTTAATCTTTCTCAGCCGGAAAGGATCTACTGCATCAAAGCTTAGTGACAAGGCGTCTTTAAAGAAAGATTTTCTTAGCGTAAAGTTCAGACTTTGCTGACTGTCCAGAAAATATTTGTTCCATAACGATTTGCCTTTATAATCGTAATTGATATCCAAATAATATTTGTGCGGAAGTGTCAATTTTGCAGATAATGAATAATAGGGACAAAACACACTTACCTTTTCGCTATCAAAAGTTACCTGTTTATAGCTGTTGCTTGTAAAAATATTCAGCTTAAACCATTTTGTAATATCGACCGGAATAAAAACATTCCAATACATTTCGTTTTCCTTATTCAGGTTTGCATAGGTTTTGTAAGTAATATTTTCAAGATTATCCAAATAATATACTTCGCTGATCATACCTTTTGTTGTATTTAATCCTGCTTCGAAAGAGTATTTATCTTTCAGCAAATAAGACATCTTAAAATTGTTCTGGAAAAAAGGCATTAATGAAGGATTTCCTACATTAATGAATCTTGTATCTTCTATATCTTTAAAAGGATTCAGCAACTGGAAAGATGGTCTTGTTATTTTTCTGTTGTAAGAAAAGTTGATATTTCCTTTTCCCAGATCTTTCTGTAAAAATACTGACGGAAAAAAATTCCACCTGTCTGCATCAATCTGATATTGCGAGAAAGAATCTTCTCCATGATATGCAGTACGCTCAACCCTGCCTCCAATATTAAATGAAACGGAACCTATTTTGCTCTGATAACTGCTGTAAAAAGATAATATATCTTCTTTGTATCTGTAATCCGAACTTTGATAAGTCTGCGAGTAATCTATTTCATTTTTACTTAAAGAAGAGATAAACTTTGTTCCCAGTCTCAATTTATTATTTTGATTAAAGACATAATAAAGATCTGCATAACCAATGTGCATATCAACAGAAAGAGGATTTTGTATTTGGAGAAAATCCAGAGCTCTTCTTTGTGAATCATCGTTCAGATAAAAAAACGAATCTACATTGGAAGCATAATTATTAAAGTAGCCAATATAATTATATCCTGTCTCCAGTTTACTTCCTAAAGAATCGATCTTATATTTGTAGCTTATATTTAATAAATGATTTTCTAATCTAATTTTTTTTGAATTATTAATAAAGTCTAAAGAGTCTCTCGTGTTTCTGAAATATTCCAGATTGGTTTTTCCTGTAGATTTTATATTATTTACAGAAAAAGTATAATCGGCAGTCAGAATATGTCTGGATGTAATTTCGTAATCAATTCCTGCTTTTAATTCGTTATATCTGGGAGACTCTACATATTTTTCTTTCTGAATGGTCGAAAAGTTCGACTGAGTATATTTCTGAATTTCATCGTTATCAGAATAGCTTTTACCTATATAATTATTGTATCCTAAGAAATAATTTACTTTATTCGTTTTATAATTGAGTCCAAATCCGGAAGAAAAGCTCGTATATCTGTGTTGCTGAATATTTTCATAGATATATCCACTCAGTCCGTAGTTATAATTTTTCTTTAAGATAATATTTATGACTGCATTTTTTTCGTCCCCTTCATATTCTGATCCCGTTTCTGAAGTAAATTCTATTTTTTCAATGGATACAGAAGAAATAGACTTCAGATAATTCTGAAGCTGTGCTCCAGACATTCTTATTTTTTTTCCATTAACATAAACCGAAACTCCTTGCTGACCACGATACTGTATTCCATTGGCAATATTTGCATTAACTCCGGGAACAATATTCATCAATGTATATCCATTATCTCCGGATTTGTATATAGATCTGGAGATATTAATTGTGGTTTTATTAAGTTCTCTTGTGATTAATTTTGGAGCCGCGGTTATCACAATACCTTCAATTACACTTTCTTTTTCGGAGTTTAGTGTGAAATCCTGTTTAATATTTTTATCTACGAAAATATTTCTAAATTTTTCCTTATTTGGATATAATAGCTGAAGAATATATCCTCCTTTCGGAACATTTCTGAAGAGATATTTCCCATCCTTTTCGGTAGAAGAATTGGCAACTACAGCTGAGTCTTTTTCGGCACGAAGCAATACCTGTATATCTCTTACAGGTAAAGAATTACCAGATACCGTTCCTTCTACAGAATATTGCGCATGAAGAAATATCCCTAAAAAAAGAAAATAAAAATTATATGTATTAAACAGTTTTTTCATTTGTATGTTTCATTACTGCTGCAGTAATTTTTCCGATAGATTCAAAAAAGGAAATATCAAGCTCATCATCTTCAAATTCAATATCAAACTCTTCTTCCAGATAGGTAATAAACTGTAATGTAAGCATTGATTCTGAAGGTAAAGTCTGTATTTTTTCCTCGGTGGTCATCTCACTAAAAATGCTGTTTTGGGAGGTAATCGTATCCAAAATAGCAACAATTCTTTGTTCTGTACTTATCATAGTTCTAAGTTTTTATAACAATATTTTACCGCTAAGGTATATCTGGGGGTTTTACAGATTCTGGAAGGTAATCCTCCTTTGTGTTCTATATCTCCGTTAAAAACCACGAATCTTCCGGGTTTTGGAAGTACACAGAATTGTGAATCTCCTTCTGCATAGAAAATGGTTTCTCCGTCATAATTTTTCTCCCAATACTCATTGATGTAGTAAAGTATGGTAATATCTCCTCTGTCTTTCGGGCAATCTCTGTGAGGAAATTCTACGTCTCCGTAAAGAGACAGATTGATGTAGGCTCTGAAAAGTTTGTAATCCTCTGAATCCTTGACAAACTGATTAAGAAGTTCTTTGGATTTTTTTCCTAAAAATGTATTATTTTCAAATTTTTCTGTATCAAAATTAACTACATACTTGGGGAACTGATCTGCATGATTACTTTTTTCCGTTCTGGCATAGCTCAGCGAACTTGCAAACTTGTAAAATGATTCTACTTCTGTCTGTGTAAGAACATCATCCACAATGTAGACATTTTTATCTTCTATGGTTTCCTGTCTCAGTTTCATAAGTTTCTTATTTTAAAGTTGGTCATTCCGGTCGCGATAATATTATTGATGAACTTCTTATTGTTTTTATTGTCAGATTTTGCAAAAAACTGTTTTACGTTCTCATAATTGGTTTCATTCATGAAATTTCCTGTGTATGCGAGTGAGGTTTCAAGATTGATCACAAAATGAAAAGTATCACTTGGTACATACATCATTTCCCCGGGATTCTGAACTACCATTAATGGTTTTATATTACTATTCAGTAAATTTTGAATATTTTCAATACCGAATTTTTCTTTTTCTTTTTTAATGATAGAATTATATGCTTTGGGATAAATAAACCATAGTTTCTTACCTTTCAATAGAAGAAGCCAAGAATTAAACTTCCAAACATCGGTATGAATATTTGTGAATGTATTTTTATTTCCGTAATAAAGCCATGTAAGTTCTTTTTTTTCTTTTTCAGTAGGATAAGATTTGTACCAACACTCAAAAATCTGTGGAGCATGTATTTGAAAATCGATGCTTTTCATATTTAATCTCAGATAATATGCAGTACTGCCACTCTCGGAATAGCTTTTAAAGCTCATTTTACTGGCTTCCTTCTCTTCAGTAGATTCGAATTCCCAGTCTTTTGAATGGAAAGTTTTTTCCAGTTCTTCAAAATCAATACTTTCATACAGGTTTTTAAATCTTGATTTCAAAAGTACCGGAACTTCCGGATAACCATATTTTGCTTTGAAATCTTTTGCCGTAAGATCAGAAAAATCATTAATCTCTATCGAAGGAAGTTTGTCTTTTATCTGATCAAAAACTTTATTATAATCCATGGTGTTTATTTTTTAAAAAAATTTTGAATTTGTTTTATTATTACCGTTTCATTTTTATCATTCTTTATATCAATCACCGGCTTATCAAGATTTTCGGAGTAGAAAGACAGTTTTTCATCATATTCCTTGTCTGTAAGTCTGGTTTTTAAAGTAATTCCCTTTTCATGTTTTATAATCCACGGAGTAAGGCAGTAGAACAGTACATCGCAATAATTAAAAGATTTTACGGCTTCAACCGTTCTCTTTATAAAATCTATTGTATCATCGGGACTGATTGTACATATAATTGCATCAGGATAAAAAGCATTTGTATAAATAAGTTTTTCCGGTAATTTATTAACATATACAGGATGTTTGGGCAAAATTCCGCTTTGAATTCCCGTAATAATTACATCCGGATTTTTCTTTTGCTTTGAATAATTTTTTAATCCGTTAATGATATGATACCATTCTTCAGCTTCAACTTTTACAGAACTTTTGTACCCGAAAGGGAAAACAGAATCTGCACCCAAAACACAGCCTTGCGGTTCTGTTGAGATAAAGGAAACTTTATAATTGCTTTTTTCCAGAACTTTTTTAATTTTTAGCTGGGTCGTAAATTTTCCCTGTTTGCTGTTGGTTCCTATAACACAAATTGAAGGGATCGTTGTTTCGAATGAAGAAGAAATGTTCATGTAAATATCTTTCTTCATTTGGCGGTCAATATGCGTTAAAAAAATCTCTCCTTTGTAATGGATCTTTTCATTTTTAATAATATTTTTAATGATCGATTTTACTGAGGCATCCCAGAGAATAAAATTTTTATTTCTCCTGAGACATTCCGTAATTAGCTTTAATCCGAATAATGTGTTGATCTCATCTTTCAGATCATTAAAATATCCTACAACCAAAGTATCAAATAAGAGAAAATCCTCATCTTCAAGTTTCTTTGTTAAGGGAATCCCATTTGTATTTTTTTCTTTATGAATGATGTTTCTTGGTGTGTCTATGATTAAAGAAATGTCGTATTCAGACTGTTCTTTATTTTCGATAATCGATTGTATTTCTTTTTCATCAAAAGGAAAAAGAGCCAGCTTTCTGAAGTTTTGAGATGGCTTTAAAACTTTCGTAAGAGCTGTAATATCTTCTTTAATGTATTCTCTGATGTTTATGATATTCCGACTGATTTCCGTATCATGCTTTGTAAGGCTGAAAATACTCTTATCAGAATTTTCTTCGAGCCACTTTTTAAGATCCGGAATAGTTTTCCATTCTTCGTTCCTGTAAGCATTGCTTACAATTCCTGTAATATGTGCTGTTGCAAGACTGGTTCCTACACTGAAAGCAAAAGAACGATTGGGAACGGCAACTCTCTGAAAGCCTCCCTTGGCAATAATATCGTAATTGTCATTCAGTACTTTGAAACTTTGTTTTTCTTTAATATAACCTGTTCCTATAGAAAATGTCTGTGTAAAATTAGCAGGAAAACATTGTTTCGAAGCATCATAATAATTGGCTGCAAAAATGGGAATTCCTTTTTCATAGGATCTGTTGATTGCATGCTGCATTTTAGCAGGCGTGATCTCGGAATTTATCCCCATACTTATGTTGATGATATTCACATTACAATCTACCATTCTGGAGATAGCTTCTGTTAAAAGATCTTCTGATATAACATGATTATGAGAATCGAGCTTTATAACATATAAGTTACATGATTTCAGGTGCGAATTGATAATTGAGGCGATTCCTGTACCATGACCTTTATGATCACTAAATTCATTTTCTTTAGTGATGATATTTCCTGAAAAATCTTTAAACAATGTAATACCTTTAATATCACATTCTTTAAGTCTCTGATGGGTATGGTCTACTCCTGTATCAATAATTCCTATAATCATAACTTCAATTTTATTTTGCAGAATGCCCTGTATTTTCCAATACATTAATCTGTGGTCTTGAGATGGTTTCCGGAGAATAAAGCATATTGATGTATTGTTCTTTTAAGTAATCTTCCAACTTATATTTCCATGAACTGCAGATCGGTACATTCGCTTTTATAGCTTCGTGCGAACATGTAATTGTGTCGCAGATAGGTAAAACCTTACAGTTGGTACATATTTCATTATGCTTGAACCTGTTGAATGAAGAATGTTTTGTAAATTTCTCTGCGTTATATCCTTCAAATACTGAAGCAGGAGCATGAGAATCATCATGAATTGTTTCCCAGCATTTGTGAATATAACCGTTCGGATCAATCGTCATACTAATCGGTGAAGCCCATGTTGCACATGTTGTCTGGTAATTAGGAAGATCCCATTTCAGCTTGGATTTTATTTTCAGATTGGTTTCATCGCTCCATGCATTAAATCTGTTCATAATATTTTTTCTGAAGCTCATTTTAAAATCGAAGAATTCATCAAGATTCATTCTTTTTTCCAGTTCTTCTTCTGAAGTTTCGATCTCTTCATACGTACGTAACCATGAAGGATCAAATGATACCTGCTTAAATTTTTCCGGCCAGATATTCATATTTTTGAGATCATCTAAAAATGTATCTATTGTCCCGGCAACCTCTTTGTCTACATTTATTCTTATTAAGAACTGTATTTTAGAATCTTTAGGAACTTTAGAAAGATTTTCAAGAATAACTTCGTAGTTTTTTTTGTTGATCTGCTTTAAAGGTCTTTTCTTATCATGAGTTTCTTTTGCACCGTCTATGGTAATCTGTACGCTGTGCACATCACAGTCTTCAAGAATTTTTACGTTTTTTTCGCTAAGGTAAATTCCGTTCGTAATGATATTCGACACGTACTTTAGATTATACTTCCTTGCGATTTCTGTTAGACTTACCGTGAGATCCTGAATTGCTTTTACATTAATCAGCGGTTCACCACCATACCAAGTTATAGAAAGGGTCTCAATCTCTTTTCCTGATTTTAAAACAAGATCCTCTATATAATCTTTTATTCCCTGTTTTACTTTATCTTCTTTTAATGTATGATTGGGTTTTACAAATTCAAAACAATAAGAACATCCCATATTACATGTAATGGTAGTTCCAATAGTAAGATTGATTGTTTTCGCAAATTTGTACTGGTTTTCATCGGTATATCTGGAAAATAATGATCTTACATCTTTATCCGATTCTATAATGTATTCCTTATCATACAAATATTTTACAAGATCATTAAACCGTCCTTCGCTTTCATCGTGTATAAAAAAAGAATACTGACTCTTCTCCAAAAGAAATTGTCCATTTTCAAAATTTAATACTTCCAATCCGCTGGTAAGAGAATTATAAAGAATAAATTGATTTTCTTCTTCTACAGGAATAAGAAAGTTATATGGATTGGCTTTAAGTTTTAAAATCATAATTATTAGGATTAAAGATTAAATAGACCGTTTATCAACGACATTTACGGTTAGAAAAGAATATCGTCATCATTGGAAGTGTCGCCCGATGCTTTCCCTGTAAAATAACTACAGTTAAATGATTCACACAGAGCTTCTGCTTCATCTACCAACTTATTTTCGATAGGTTGCGGTTTTACCAGTTCTGATTTTTCAAATTCAGATTCTTCGGTTTCAGGATTTACTTTTGATTCCATTTTTTCCCGTTTAAAATTTTTGTAAGAAATAGGCAATCAGCATTTGCTGAATGCCTATATACCTTTTAATTAGAATAAGATGTCTGTATCTTCTGTAGTGTCTCCAGACGCTTTACCAGCGTTGTAACCACATCCGAAAGATTCGCATAAAGCTTCTACTTCGTTTGATAACATATCATCAATTGGAGTTGGCTTTACTAATTCAGTTTTTTCTAATTCGATTTGAACAGTTTCTGGGTTGTTGATTTCTGTTTTCATTTTGTTAAATTTTTTTAAATGATTAATAATTTGTTTGTTTATGCTTATTTCGAAATAGCCGTTATTAAAACCTTATCATTGTAAGGCTGTAAGTCTTCGATCTTCCTGATATTTACATGAATATCCGGCGAGATCCCTTTACCTTCTATACTTTTTCCGTCCAGCATAATAATGCTTCTGGTAAAGGCGTTTGTTCTGAACTTTATGTTATTGTTGTTTTCCAGTAGGACTTCGTAAAGTGTAGCTAAAGCACCCGCCGTATGTTCTATCCCGATTACTTTTGTATTTTTAAAATATTTTTTCAGGTTATAAGCAAGAAGCTCAGATACACACGAAGTATTTTTATTTACTAAAACACGAAGTTCCAGTTTGTTGCTGATAATGTTATCAGAAAGATTTTTATTCACAATTACGTCTTCATTTTTCCCTGAAAATTTATCTCTCAACTGATAGTATTTAAACTCGTCCGGGATAAATAATGAAAGTATTTGTGCTCCTATCAAAAAGTCTCCTCCTCCATTGTTTCTAAGATCTATAACCAACTTTTTTTTGCTTTTGATCTCAGGCAGATTTTCAAGAAAAATATACAATGCATCCTTATCAATATGTTTTATTTTCAGATAAACTATCTCATCATTTATTGTTGAAAATTCAGTTTTCTGTACAAAATTCGAAGGTATTTTATATGAATCTTTATGTGTATATTCAACAGTTCTTACTTCTCCTTTTGAATTTTTTAATTCAAGTTTTGAGACTCCATTTGGTTCTTTCAAGAGCAATTCGTTTGCTCTTTCTGAAGAAAGTTTTTGAATTTCTGTTCCATCGATTCTGACAATGGATTCTCCTAAATAGAGTTTATTCTTTAAGCTATCATCCAAAATCGCGGATACTTTGTAACCCTCTTTCAATCTATACAATAATACACCTGTTGATTTGTTTTTTGTTTTACAACCATTCATTTTAATGGAAAAATGAGGATCATTATATTTCTGTCTGATATAGCTGTCGACTCCGGAAATATAATTACACATTCCGCTAAGTGTATCTGCTTTTATTTTTGCAACTCTACTTACGGGTCTCGCAAAATCAAAAGGATAATTTTTTTCTATAATGCTAATGAGGCTGTCTATACTTTTATACTCAGATTTATTATTCTGTAATCTAAAGTATAGTGTCCCTTTATTGTCTTCTTCTTTATCGAACTTCGGATAAGATTTATAAAGACCATAAGAATCATACCTTGTTCCGGACATCTTTCCTGATAAGGAATTTGGCAGAAAGTTTTTTTTCTGAATCTTTATATTTCCTATAATAAGATTTTTTATTTCACACACCGATTCTCTATCCGGATCTTTCTTTACAATCTCAAAATCAATTTCTTTAATTTCTGACAGTAATTTTCTGTCTAAACCTGGAAGTATTGTTTCAATTTCTTTATATCCGTTTTTTGGATTTATGTTAAAAATTACTTTTTGTGTAGCCGGATCTTTTATACTTAATGTTTCTATATTTTTTGAAAAAAGCTGAAAGATTACACTTGCATCAGAAGAATCATGCTCAACAGAGTGTTTTTTTATTAATAAAATCCTTTTATCTTTATTAATATTAAAAGAACTTCCTTTAATATTAAAATCATTTACACTGGGAATGTTGTAGTTTATGTAATCTGATTTTGTATAATATAATGTATCAACATTCTTCTCCAGATATGCAAACTGCATCTTCTGCGCATAGTATACATTACTTATTAATAAAATTATATAAACTAAAGCTCTCATTTTATTTATATCTTTTTTAAGCTGACTGTTTCACTATAGAAGAAATATCTTCCAAAACATTCGTATCGGATAGCAAATAATAGTTTTTATTAAGAAACTCTTTCAGAGTATTATATTTAAACAATACAGGAATAGTTTCTGAACCCAGATAATGAATCGGGTCGGCTAAAATTTCAGCTTCAATTCCTAAAGCCTTCAATATTCTCAATAATTTTGAATCACATTCTGCCAACGCAACAGATTCTTCGCTTTTGCAAACTTCATTTAAAGCAAAAACCATTAAAGTCTTAAAAAGCCGGAAACTTCTTTTATCACATTCATGCTTTATTGCAAATCTTCCAATATGCCAGATATTTGTTACTTCATCTGAAAGAAAGCATAGCGGATCGATATAAAATAATTTTTGCATCGGTAAAACATCATAGCCGTTCCACTTTATTGTTCTGATTGATCCCATGATATCCCCGGAATTATCCGTAGAAACAAAAACTTTAGAATTACAGTAGCTGATTTCCTCTTCATATACACTCTCTGTTTCTTCTTCAAAATTATTTAAATCATAACGCCCTTCATGGTGCTGAAAATTTTCCGTTACAACAAATTTTGCCAGACTGTATAAAGTAATATTATCCATAGAGTTAAAATTTAAATTATGCATCGTTTTGTTTTCTTTTGTAAAAATATTGTAGTGAATTGCATTATTTACTACACTTTTGTGTAGATTTGCTACAAACAATTAAATCACACCTTGGTGTAAATAAAAACACTGAATAATAATGGATGAAGTAAATAAGTTTTTCTCTTATAAGAACAGAATAGAAAATAATCTGGGTGCTGAAGCATTTGAAACAGAAAATTATCTTGAAGTAATCAAAGCTTTTTCAAGGCTTACATATCAAAGTTTATATGTAATAGATTATGAAAAGAAAATTTTTGAATACGTCTCGGATAATCCTTTGTTTCTATGCAACTGCACACCCGAAGAAGTACAGAATCTTGGATATCTTTTTTATTTCAAGAACGTAACAAAAGATGATCTGGAACTACTTTTTAAAATAAATGAAGCGGGGTTCAATTTTTTTGATAAACTTCCCGTAGAAGAAAGAAAGCTGCATACTATATCTTATGACTTTCATCTTGTGACTGAAAATAAATCAGCAATTCTTATCAATCATAAGCTTACACCATTATTTTTATCGAAAGACGGTAAAATGTGGAAAGCGATGTGTATTGTATCATTATCGCCAAACAGCTCTTCAGGTAATATTAATATATACAAACAGGGAACAGATGACATTTGGGAATACAATCTTGTTGCAGAAAAATGGACTTTAAGAAAAAAACTAAGACTTTCCGAAAGAGAACTGGAAATTCTTAGGCTGTATGCTCAGGGTTTAACGATTAATGAAATAGCGCAAAGGATTTTTATATCTGCAGATACCGTAAAATTCCACAGAAGAAAATTATTCGAAAAATTGGGTGTATCTAACATTACAGAAGCTTTGGCTTATGTTACGAATAATAAACTTCTGTAAGCTTAAACGCTCTGCATAATGGTATTTAAGTAAAATTCAGGAAATACTTTAAAAGATTTATGAGTTGCAATATTGAACATAATATGTGTACACATTGCCGCGACCGTCCACGAAGCAATTGATAATTGTGGTGGTGGCAGACTTTCTTTTTCGTTTTTGTAATCCTCGATGATGTTTTCCAACCATTCGTGCGGCTGCTTCCAGAATCTTAAATATCCGGCAACATATTCTACCATCTTCAGCTCATTAAAATTTTTATCATTTGTAAGACTGCTTATTGGAAGACCATTCGGAGCAATAACAGTCACCAACCCTCCCCAACCGAGATTATAAGGATGCAAAATATGAAGTTTTTTCTTTTGGCATATTTTATCAAAACGTAAAGGAATATCGCTGGTAAAATCCAAAGCATTGATGGCAATTTTATTTTTCCCGATAATTTTCTGCAAATTATCTTCAGTAATAAATTCATTATAAAATTGAAGTTTCGCCTCTGGATTAATACTTTTTAATCTATTGTATAAAGTCTCTGCTTTGTATCCCGAAATGTCATAAAATGTATAGTTTTGCCTGTTAAGGTTTGAGTTCTCTACCACATCCCCATCAATAATAGTAATGTTTTCAAAACCAAATCTTAAAGCACATTCGGCAATATTACTCCCAATTCCGCTGCCTGCAAGAAGAATCGGAATATCCTTAATCTGATTTTGTTCTTCTTCAGTTACATATAAGCGATTTCTGGAATAACGATCATTCATTTTTAACTATTTTTTACAAATATATTGATATGACATTACATTGAGACTACACTAATGACTAGAAAATAATAAAACAACATACAGTAATTTATAACAAAATAAAAAGAGTTTTACATCATCTGTAGAACTCTTTTTTTATATCCTGAAAAAATTACGGGCGACTTCCGTGGTTTCATCTGCAACTTCTGCTATGCTGATTTTCTTCAGATGGGCAATCGTCTGTGCTACATACGGTAAAAAGGAAGGTTCATTTCTGCGGTTCTGCATTCTCGGCATATTTTTCGGAAGCATAAATGGCGCATCGGTTTCAATCATCATCCGGTCGAGTGGAACATATTTTATAACTTCTTCCAAATGTTTAAACCTGTTCTGATCGCTGATGGCTCCGGTAAACCCTAAATAAAAGCCTTTATCCAGATATATTTTGGCTTCCTGTAAAGTTCCTGTAAAACAATGAACGACGGCTTTTGGAAGTTTAGACAAATATTCATCCGTTATTTCATTAAATCTTTTAAAGGCAGATCTTTCATGAAGAAAAAGCGGTTTATTCACTTCAACCGAAAGTTCAAGCTGGGCGCGGTAACATTTTTCCTGAACTGGTCTTGGTGAAAAATCCCTGTCGAAATCCAGTCCGCATTCTCCTACGGAAACAACGTGGTCTTGTTTTAATAATGTTTTTAATGCTGGAATACTTTCGCTGTTGAAAGATTTTGCATCATGAGGATGAATTCCCGCCGTTGAAAACAGAATTTCGGGATAGTCTTCTGCAATTTCCGCAGATTCTTGGCTTCCACGAATGCTTGTTCCTGTAAGAATCATCTGCTCTACTCCATTGTCGAGTGCGCGGTTGATTATTTCTTCCTGTTCGTCATAAAATTGTTTATTGGTTAAGTTTATACCAATATCGATTAATGTGTTCATTTCTTTATTAAATTTAGTTTTATTGGACATATTTCTTTTGCCTTGAAGCAAAAGAAACAAAAATTCAAGACCTGGAATCTGAATGCTAAAAATTAATAATATTCTCTAAAAATTCTAAACTCGCGCGAATTTCACATTTGTCCTTCGGCTCTAAATAGCTCCCGCGCTCAAACAGTAGAATTTTTTTAACGTTCACATGATTAATTTTCTTAACGCTTCAGCTTCCTATGTCCTTTAGTGACTGTTTATTTTTAATTCTATTATTTTTTTAGTCATGTTTTTAATTCCAAAAGCATTTTTATCTGTTTTCCTACCCTTCCTATCTCTAAAACCAGCAAGACAAAAAATGAATCAAAAAAAGGGAAACAGGCAGGAATTGAACCTGCAACTCATCTTAGAATGATGCGCTTTTCCGTTAAACTACTGCTTCCGTATGAAAATTTAAGCGTTTATAATTTCTTCAATCATCTCCTTTAATTCTGGAAGTGCTTTTGAACTGCTTTCCTGTACCGAAAATAATGTTTTGCTTCCTTTTAAAATATAATCAAAATACGTATCGCTCTCAGGATTGATCAGGACGATCCATTTTGCACGTATTTTTACTGTTTCCACAATATTTACAGGCAAAGCCGTTGATCCCGAAGTTCCGACTACAAATAAAATATCTGTATGGTCTGCAATGTTGTACGCTGTATCGAAATGATAGTATTTTTCATTATAACTTTCATCAAACCATAAAGTATGAGGACGAAGCCAGTTTCCGCACTTTTTACATTTCAGATCGTCGATATCATCTGCTGTTAAATCTTCGGTATACTCTTTAAATTTAATATTTTCAGGAAAATCGAAAGGTTCGCTGCATTCTTTTGAACAGCGTACTTTCTGCTTGCTTCCATGAATTTCATAGACATTCTGCGTTCCCGATCTTTGGTGAAGCCCGTCAACATTTTGAGTAATTAGCTTAAATCTTTCACCTAAAAGCTTTTCAATTTCCGTAATCGCCAAATGTCCTAAATTAGGTTTTGCTTCGGCAATCATTTTCTTCCAGAACAGATTGTACTGCCATACTTCTTCCTGATTCTGGCTGAAATATTTATACTTCCCGAATTCTTCCGGACGGTGATATTTTGTTCCTTTGATCCAGATTCCGTCGATTGAGCGGTAAGTCGGAAGTCCGCTTTCCGCAGAAATTCCGGCTCCGGTAAGGAAAGTAATGTATCCTTGTTTTTCTTTGAGGATTGTATTTAATATGGTTTGTAATTCTTTCATGATTTTCATTTTAATTTTCTTTTGCCTTGAAGCAAAACAAAAGTTCAAGACTTGGAATCTTACGCTAAAAATTAATAATGTTCTCTAAAAATTCTAAAACTCGCGCGAATTTGGTATTTGTTTTTTGATTTAATATTTTCACCGCGCTCAAACAGTAGAATTTTTTTAACGTTCGCATGATTAATTTTCTTAACGCTTCAGCTTCCTATGTCGGCTTAATGAAAAAAAATCTGCGAGAGAAAAAGATTAATCCTAAAATGCTTTTTAAATTTTAAAAAAACAGAAACAGGCAGGATTCGAACCTGCAACGCTCCTGGGCTCGGAGTGCTTTTCCAGATTAAACTACTGTTTCTTATTTTTAGGTTTCAGCTTCCAAAAGACCGAAATATTCTGAAGCGGTTAAAGCTCTTACAGCACCACGCGGCGGAATTTTTTTATTCAGTTCGCAAATCAGCAGATCTCCCTGTCTTTTTAAACATCTGATGTGTGGGATGATGTTTTCATGAATTCTGAAAGTGGATGCAATTGCCGTTAACGCATTGTCTTTATACGCTTCTTCAATCCACAGCCAATGTTCCTTTTCCGTAGAGGGACACCAGCATTTTACAGCATAAGAATAACGGTTTGCAGAACCCCAGACGAATATTCCGAGTTTTTCATTTTCAACCTGATGAACTTCATACTGATTGATTTTCTTCGTTATATATTCATTTCCATTATCATCATATCCAAAATAATTAACCTCAATTTCTGCCTGATTGATCTTTTCAGCTTTCAGGTTTTTCATTAAATTCCCGACTCCGAAATAACTGAAACAGAAAAGCTTAAAGTTTCGGTCTTTGTCATTGAAAAATTCATCAAAACCGATCGGCTCTACTTTATCCCATAATTTTTCAATTCTATTTAAAACATCATTAAAAACCGGAGTATTGTAATGAGTCCACTCTCTTTCAAATTCCCGTGTTTTAAAATTCTGAAAGCTGCTGTGTCTAAGTTTTAAAATAGAAATCAGCTTTTTAAAATAATGACGTTGCAAATTCAAAACAAAAGTAAAATTTGACCTTCCGACAATAAACTGATCTTTTGTAATGCAAAGACTGTCCGTAACTCTAAAATAAATATTTTTTGCCACATTCTCCAGTCCGGTATGTGTTCCGTAAAAATAATGCGTAACCTCCTTCAAAGCAGGAAACTCAGAGCCTGCTAAACTGGCATTATCTAAAACTCCTACATATTCCAGAGATTTAAGCTGAACTTTTGAAGAACCCAGTATTCTTCCGCTGACTTTCTTTAAATGATCAAATCTATTATGAGTATATGCATGAATGTCTAAATCTCCACCGATTTCAACAATATTCGGGGCCGAAATCTGATAGGTACAAAATGTACTTTTTATCTTTTCCAGTGCATTTAAGTAACAGGTTCCCGAACCATGATTTTTCAATGCTCCGTTTATTTCTTTCAATACGGGAAAAGAAGCTCCGGACCGATGATTGATCATAATTCCGCCAGAGATTTCCAAAGCAGAAAAGTTAACATACGAACCATTTTCAAGATGAATGGTGCCCGTCATTTCCTGAAGTTCAGGAAAGGAAAGTTTTGCCCGCACAAGGCGAAGATTACCTGTCATTTTTTTCAGCACAGGGAAATCATGGGTACATTCATCGGCTAAAGATTCGGTGATTTCTATTTTAAGCCCTCCATGAACGAATTCCAGATTCGGAAAGGAAATTTCTTTACCAAAAATGTTGATTCTTCCGCGGATTTCCTGATGCGGTATCATAATATGGTCTCCGAAAATATCAATATTAAAGATTCCGTCTTTTGGAAGATTTTTAACTTCATACTGATGGTTTATCGGGATAACGACTCTTCCCTGTACCAACTTTTTACTTTTTGCGTACACGGCAGCATTTTTCAGTTCAATGCTTCCTCCTATTGTTGCTAAGTTTTTAAAGCTGAAATCAACAATACATTTAAAATTGCCTCTTACTTTTTCCAACCGGTCCAACATTGCAGGGCAATGCATCGTAAAATTTTCTTCTACCATTTTCAGCTCCGGAAAACAACAGTCGGGAGCATCTATGGAGAGATTCCCTTTTACAGTCTCAAGATTCGGAAAATTGCAGCCTTCCCCTCTCAACACGAGATTTCCTTTAATTTCAGTACAATCAAAGGCTGTGTTTTTAGCATAAATTTCTATAGATGCATTCTCATCAAAAACAGCTTCCGTGAAGTCTTTTACGGAAAATATTTTATATCGTTGTATGGGTTTAGTCGTATGCATTTTCTATGAGTCTTGTTATGGGGTTATATTCCTGCTGGATATATTTTACAAAACATTCGCTTTGGATGCGGAGCGTTTTGTGTTCGTTATGCGTGATAAAAGAATCCTCTGAAGTAATGAATGTTTCCGTAACTCCGTTTTTATCATAAATACTGTAATTTTTAGCTTTCAGCATATGCTGGTTGCTTGTTTTTTCAAGACAGTAAGTTTTAAAATCTTTGGTGAATTCTGAGAAGTTTTCAATTGGATTATGATTATTAGCCGGTCTTTTTCTTTCAGTTCTGGTTAATTCTTTTTCTTTTTTTTCAGGCTTTTCCAACGTTTTTTCTACAGATTGGGGAACAGGTTTTGGCAAAGTTTCCAAAATGACTTTTTCTGTTTTATGTACCAAAGGTTTAGATGTTTCAGGAAGCTTTTCAACAACCGGTCTTTCTTTCCACTGCATCGGAACAGGGGTATACACTTCATCAATAATTCCGAAAAAAACTAATACTTTTTTTAACATGGCTTTTATTTTTAAGATAAAGCAAAAGAAGGTCGGGATCGAACCGACAACTTATTCGGTCGGAATATATTTTTCCGGATTAAACTACAACTTTTGTCTTATGTATTCATTGTGAAATGGGCAGGATTCGAACCTGCAGCCTCTGACTTGGAAGGTCAGCGCTCTTCCCTTGAGCTACCATTTCAGTTTTGGGAGACAAGCAGGACTCGAACCCGCAACTCATTTTAGGAGAATGTATTTTTCCATTTTTATTACTATTGTCTCCATTTTGGGAGCGCAGCAGGACTTGAACCTGAATTTCCGGCACGATAAGCCGGTGTCCTTCCATTTAGACGATGCGCTCTTAGAAACGGGCGGGACTCGAACCCGCGACCCTTAGTGAGGAAGACTAATGCTCTTCCATTGAGCTACCGTTTCTGTTTGGGGAGATAAGCAGGATTTGAACCCGCATCTATTCCGTGCAGGGAATACATTTTTCCGATTAAACTATTATCTCCGTTTTGGAAAGCGTGTGGGACTCGAACCCACGACCTCCGCCGCGACATGGCAGTATTCTTCCTGCTGAACTCACCCTTTCTATATTTTACCATTCATTAATTTTATAATTTTTCAATAAAACTCCGCTGAAATAATTTCCGTTAATTCCTTCCACAATAGGATGCATAATTCTCGCGGCTCCGTCTACAGAATCCAATGGCGGAATGTATCCCTGCTCAAACTGTTTCTTTCGTAAACTTTCCTTCGCACCTGTAGAAATCCATCCTACATCCACTGCCGCCATATAAATCTGATCTTTTTCAAATTCTTTAGCGGAAGTAAGCGTCATCATATTCAAAGCTGCTTTCGTCATATTGGTATGCGGATGAAACATCGTTTTGTTGTTATAACTGAAAATACCTTCTGAAGATGTTACATTAACGATGAATTTTTCTTTGAAAGAAGAAGCCTTCATTAAAGGTTTTAATTCTTTGATCAGGAAATACGGCGCAATGTGATTGATTAAATTCACCTCAACCAATTCATACATCGAAATTTCTTCCAGTGTGGAGTTCCAGCTTGTTTTATCACGATTATCCACCGGTTGTCCGAAACGCGTTAAAGCGACATTTGTTTCTTCATTTTCCGCATATTCCAGTTTTCCGACCTCTGCGGAAATGGGGGTTGCGTTCGGAATCAATTGCTGATTGTTTTTAAACTCAACGAGCATTTCGTTTTCACGTCTGATGATCGGAAGGTAATACTGATCGGGATATTTAATCGTCTGTGCCGCATTATTGATGAGAATATCGAGCGTTTGAAATTTCGACTGATAAAAGTCTATAAATTCCTGAATTGCCTTCAAATTTCTCAGATCGAGACCATACACCCAAAGTCTGTCTTTCCATTCTTCATAATCTGCTTCCTGCTGCAAAGTTTCCAGTGCCAAAGCCGGAAAACGGGTCGTCAAAACCAAATTGGCACCATTTCTCAGGAGCTTTAAAGCCGTTGCGAAACCTACCTTTACACGTCCTCCGGTTAAGATGACATTCCGTCCCGCTAAATCTGCCGAAAGAAAACGTTTTTCGTAATTTTCATCCGCACATTTCGGGCATAATCTGGTGTAAAAGGAATGGGCGTACTGATAACTCTGGTTACAGCAGTAGCAGTTTTTGGGAATCTGTAATCTGGTGAGTTGGGTATCGTTTTTTTCATCATCATAAAAAGCAGAAACTCCCGCCAAAGCTTTTTTCATCAGTACCGAATCTGAATTAATTTCAAGATCGTGCGTTTTCATCTGAGAATAACTTTCCAGACGGTTTTGTTTTTTGGCGTTCTTATGAATTTTTGTGATCAACCCGGAAAAAGTTTGGTTGTCCGGATTAAGAAATGGCTCATCTTTCAGGGCTTTTAATACCTTGAGACATGATTCCCATTCGTTTTGCGTAAAGTTTTGGTTAGAAAAATCCATTGCTTTTTATTTTACGCTTACAAAATTATCTGCGTAATGCGCAATGTTTTTACGTAGAGATAAAAATTTTTAAATCATTAAGTTTTTTTAACCTGAGTTCGGGATAAGTCTTCTTAAACGCAAGGGTAAACAAAGAGATTCAATTATCAAGAATTCCGCTTTTAAGATATACAAAGGCGTAAAACTTATCAAAGTAATACCATTTTTGTATTTTTTAGGTAAACGAAGTGTCTTTGCTTAGCTTACCAATTTTCAATAAGTAAAAAAATCTTTTGTTTTTCTTTGCGATAAATTAATACAACACTATAAATCAATTATTTAAACTCATTTCTTATCATGAACTGAGTTTTTTAATTAATTAAGATTAAATCATTCTGATTTTAAAGTTTATATTAAGATTTTAATACTCCTAAAGCTTAATGACCTATTAAATGATTCAAAAACTTATTGTAAAGAATTTTCGTCATTAATAAAAAACTCCAGAAAGCCGATCAAATTTTTTCCGCCGTGGCTCCAGCGGATTCCGTGACCTTCTTTTTCCCTGACCTCAAAAACCAGTTCGTGTTTATAATGAAAGAAAACATTCCACCATGTAGTGTGGTCGAGAATGTAATTGATTTTCTCCATCACTTTTTGCTGTTTCTGCTGATTATTTCCTTTTACTTCGCCCCAGAAATCGTCATTCAGCCGACCGACGTGTTTTTCCCAAGCTCTCTGCGCAATGGTAATTTCGCTGTTAAAAGGCTTTTCGCAGGCTTCGATCAGTAAACTTTTTAAAGGCGGAACGGCGTTTTCATCACGAAGACTTGCCGAAGTGAGGCGTTGTCCTAAAATATTCAGCCAATGTTCGAAAGGAATTTCTTCCAATTGTTTTGCTTTGTTTTGATCTGAATTTTCAGATTCTAAAACAGAGATTAATAATTTAAAACTTTCATCACGGTCGATTTTAATTTCTTCATTAAAATACGGCAGATCCCAATCTAAATTTTGATCTTTAAATCTCTTAATATTTTCTTCTAAATTTTCAAGATGTTCTTCGGCTAGAATGGCGTGATATTTTTCTTTCCATTCCACAGAAAATAATGATGTATATTTTTGAAATAATTGCATGGTTTTTATTTTTAAAACACGAATAACGCTAATGTTTTTCACAAATATCACAATAAATTATTTGTGTTTTTTAGTGTTTTTATTTGTGCAATTTGTGTTTTATATATGGAGTTTGTGTTTAAATCAACACATTTTGATAACATTAGCCGATAGGTTTTCTTCCTGAATTAAATATCCGATGAGATTGAACCAGCTTTTGCAGTGATCCAGAATCCATGCATCAGAAGTGACGAGGATTTCGGCATTTTCTGCTAAAAATTTATCGGGATTAAATTCCAGTTCAACGTTCCAGTTGAGGTTATTTTCAATGGCAAAATCCATGATCATCTGTTTAATTCTTCCGCTGTTTGACACTGGTTTATCGAAAATCCAGATCAGCTTTTCTGCATGAGATTTATGCAAAAAAGAAGCAACGAGTTCAATGGCCTTCTGCGTCTGATTTACTCTTTTGTATGTTCCGAAAACACCGGAAAGATCTCGGAAACAGCCATCCGTTCCTTCGAAAATATAAGCTCCGGAAAGAAGGCTTTCCAGTAAAATCAGGACATTGAAGCCATCAAGATATATTGTTTTGGTTTTCAATTCAGAAATTTCGAGTTGTTTAGATTTTCTGTTCTGAAGCTGAGTTTCTGAAGTGGAAGCTCCACGAACTGCCTGAATCTGTCTTGTTTTGAGGCGGTAATGATTTCCCACCAGTTCCGACGAAGCTTTTTCAGCATAATTCCGGCTTAATAAATACTGCATATCCTGAACTGCCAATTTCATTTTCTCAAGCTGTTTTGCGGAACCGAATAAGGTATCATCTCCTGTATTTTTTCCCCGATTTCTGTTGCTCATGCCCAAATGAATTATTTTTCAGCGTAAGTATAATAATTTGCATTGGAATCGAAAATAATTAAGCTATTTTCTTTTATGCCGTAAGTTGCATTTTCGCTTATATAATCAAAATTTTCAGGCAAAGTTTCGCCGTCCGTTTTTAGCAGATTGTATTTGTTGTCTTTTTTAAATGCGCCAATAACATTATTTTGATAAGCTGGAGTAACACACTCAAATGGTGTTGAAAGAATTAAATTGAGTTTATTATTTTCATAGGTATAATAATTCCACTTACTGTTTTCGTATAGCATAACGTAATTCCCTATAAATTTTGCGTTTTCAAATTTTATTTTAAGAATCTCAGTTCCGTCTGGCAGATAAAGACCATATTTATTTTTCTTTTTTAAAATCAGTAAGTCTGTATTTTCTTTATAAATTAAACGGTGCTGCGAAATAATAGAATCCATTTCTGTTTTAAAAACCGGTCCTTTGTCCATCTCAATTAAATTATATTTCCCGTTTGGGCTTTTCGATATAAAATAATCGGGCGTTGCGGGCTCTCCGCAGTAAATAGAAGATTCCCGGAAAATTCCATTTCTCACATCATATTTAACGACATTATCGAATACTGCATATTTTTCGTAAGAAGTTAATTTAATCGGATAGGAAGATAAAGAGTAAAAAATAAATCTACCACTTCGATCAATCAATCCCCATCGGTTTTTATACTTTACAACAGCCGTTTTTCCAACAAAAGGATAAGCCATTTCAAATCCGTAAGGAAATATTTTTTGCCTTGTTTTACTATTATAAAAATAAAATTCATGGGAACCGTCACCAGAATAATCATATAAATTACTGACAAAAACCGTGTCATTATCAGTCATCCTAACGAAATTATCCAGCAAGTAAAAATCTATTTTATCTTTAAATTCAGAAAGTGCATTCTGAGAGAAAAGACTTCCGGAAAAGAATAGTAAAATGAGAACAGTATATGATATTTTCCTCTGCAAATTCATGGTTATAAAAATATTTTTACAAATTACAAAACTATCTCAATTAACAATACAAAACTGAAATTATTTATACTTACTGTTGTTACAGAAAAATCTTAAGAAAACTAAATCTAACAATAGCGGAAATACGTTTTATTTTATGCAAATCTACTCTTTTCAACTTAAGCGCACTGCTTTTTAATGCAAATAAAATCAGCAATTTAAGCATACCTTTTTTTTTATAATAACAGTTCTCTGTTATAATATCATTTCAATTGCTTTTTAATCTCCATAATTTGATTAAATTTACCTCAATAACGTATTTCCTTTTGAAGTACATCATCATCCTGAAAAAAGTTTTTATGAATAAAAAAAGTGCCACGATATACGATATTTCGAAAAAGCTAAATGTAAGTGTGGCAACGGTTTCCAGAGCATTGAACGATCATCCGAGAATAAGTGAGGCAACGAAGGAACTGGTAAGAAAAACTGCCAAAGAAATGAACTATAAGCAGAACAATCTTGCCAAAGCCTTGAAAAGCGGTGAAACGAAGAATGTAGGAATTATCGTTCCGTATATCAATACCAACTTTTTTTCTTCTGTTATACGCGGCATTGAAGAGGAGCTTTCTCCTTTTGGTTATCATGTGATCATCTGCCAGAGCCATGAAGATGTGATCATTGAAAAGAAGCATCTGAATACGCTTCTTAATGCGCAGGTTGACGGTATTTTCATGTCAGTTTCCAGAACAACTGTTGAAACGGAACATATCCAGAACATTTTAGATACATCAAATACGCCGATCATATTTTTCGACCGTAAAAAGGATATTCCGGGAATAAGTACGGTTACGATTGATGATTACCGGGGTGGTTATATTGCTACGGAACACCTCATCAATGAAGGTTACAAAAACATCTGTCATTTTTCGGGAGATCTGAATCTTGAGATTTACCGTAACCGTCTTAATGGCTATAAACAGGCACTCATCGATCATCATTTTTCTGTAAAAGAGGAAAATATTATTTCTACAGGAAGTTCTATTGACGCCGGAATCGATGCTATTAAAAAGTTATGGGAAAGAAAATCTGTTCCCGATGCTATTTTTTCGTCCAGTGATTTTGCTGCTTTGGGAGCCTGTCAGGAACTTAAGAAAAGAAGCATCAGAATTCCTCAGGAAGTTGCCGTGATCGGTTTTTCCAATGAACCTTTTACCCAGTTTATGGAGCTTCCGATGAGTTCTGTAGACCAGACTCCGGTAACGATGGGGAAAATGGCAGGACAGGTTTTTATCGAAAGTGTAAAAGAAAACAGCTTCGGTGTTTCCATAGAGAAAAAAGTGGTACTGGCTCCTCAACTTCATATCCGAAAGTCTTCGAAGAGGAAGTAAATTTTTTATCTTTTTTGAAATATTCTCCTGTTCATTTTCATCAGAAAACATTTACCAAGTGATTTTCAATATGATGGAAATGCTTTATATTGCATAAAAACAGCTCTTATTTAATTGAAAAATATGAATGATTCTAAAACTATAATCAGCCAACTCGAAAATACTCTCAATATTAAATTTGAAAAAGAAAATCCCAAAGAGGAAAACCTTTGTTATATTTCAGAAAGATTAAGCGAGTAATTTTTTCTAAAAATTGATTTTATATTTTTAATAACTAAATTATTTTATCCTTAAATCGTAAAGAGCTGCTTAGTATCTCTGAGACCTTCAGTATTTTAATTGATCACATCTTCTTTGTCATCTATCTCAAAATAGATTACAAAAAAGACTGTCCTTTTGGAACAGTCTTCTTAGTTTATCTCAAATCCGTTATATGAGTTACTTTTTGCGTCTTTTTATCAATACTTATCATCACATCAGACCACGTCCAATACTCGCTATACTCAGAAACATCTATGCTTCTTGGCTTATTAAATCCTTCTTCCAGCATAGCTTTTGTCATGCCAATAATAATTTTACTGTTGAAAACAGCTTCTCCGAAAGTTTTTCCATATTTTTTAATTAGTGCTGCCTTTCTCTGCTCTGTCTGTTGTGTTTCTTCTTCTTTGGTTTTAAATTTTTCGTCATCCAAAAGATAATTTACATTGATCGTAGAAAAATATTGATTTTTAACTTTCTTAGGCATGTTATAGAAAAAATCAACTTTAAAATAATTGTTAAAAAAATCTCCCATCGTAAAATAATAATCAGATAAACCTTTATTAATGGTAGAATTATTCTCATAATCAATAAAATGAACTTTACGGGGCTTGTCATACTCAGTCAGTATTTTTTTAATTTCCTGCCTTGCTTTAAATGCCTGCTCTTCAGAAAAATTTAAAGAACTCACATCAAAATTTCGTATAATCTGTTCCATTTTATGAGTTTCTATCTGATTGAAATAATACCTGTCGATAACACTCTTTACCATTTTAATGTACTCAGGATTAATATCATTTTCTTTCTTAAACTTATCCAGTCTTTCCAAAGATTCTTTGTAAGCTAATGCTGCATTCTGATAATCATTTTTCCACAAATAATAATTTGTTTTTATCAGATAGCAATTGGCAACATCATAAGAACCTCTTTCCTGATTATCCATACCTTTGAAACAATTATTTACATAGTTAATAATAATATCGTACTTATTATCATCAAAATTAGGATCAAAGCAGAATGTAGCTAATTGTTGTGCATCTTTGGTAAACCAATAATTAGAATTGTTTACACCGCCTTTTTCTTTTAGGTAGGCTAATGCTTCAGAATATTTTTCTCCTTTAATAAATTTATTGTACTTACTCTCATTCAACTTCATCTGTGCATTAAGACTAAGACCAAAAGTTATTAATAATGATACAAATAGTTTTCGTGTTATCATGGTAATTAATTTTATTGGGGGCAAAAGTAAATAAAATTTTCAGAAATATATGTAGAAATGGGTTTTTGATAAGTTGTTTAATAAATAGTAAATGATGGTTTACAAAACGCTATATGTATTCTAAACTTGTAGGGATAAATGTACACCTCATCTTTTGATTAATATTATAAAAAAAAAGCGGTTGAAAAAACCGCTTTACTTTTACCAAAGATTTGCTAGTAAACACATCCGCAACCTGTTTCCCATTCTTGGCAAAGACGAATAGGTTCATTACACCATCCGCCGCCACCTCCACCGCCGCCGGTTACTCTGTAGCATATACCATCGTTACAGTAATAAGATCCTACAGTGGGTGGACAGTTTCCATCCAGGTCGCAGACTGCGTAAGCAACGTCACCGCCGCTGATAAGTACGAGCTGGCTTCTTTTTAATTTTTTTAGATTTTTCATAATGAATATTTTTAATTTGCTGATTACTAAGGTATAAAATTTTTAAATCACTTACAAGTGTTTTATATAAAATCGAAATTTTAAAGATTATGAACGAAAAGAAAATGCTCCCTCCAGAAGCAGAAAGACTTTTCAAATAATTATTAAAAACAAATTTAGTGTCTGAATAAAAATTTTTACTACATTCGTTTTCATTAAAAAAACACACGATTTTATATAAACAGTATTAACCTTTAAAATCAAAAATGATGGGATTAACAAATTTGAACTCCACCCATTTGAGCAGTGCAAAGATCACTGCGGCACAGGATGCCATCACGGCATTGGAAACAGCGCTTGCTGAAATTAATTTTAATCTTTCCGCTGAAGACCGTAAACGTTACGGAAGCATCAACGAGCAAAACAAGCTCTTTGTGAACAAAGTTTACGACTACAACAGCAGTCAGCCCAACCTGAGTTCTCCCGAAGTCGACTGGGACGAATTCAACAGAGATCATACCTCCCGAAACAATATGGAAATGATGATCAGCAGGCTTGAAAGTATTATTACGAGACTTAAAAATTCCAAAACGCTGCATGATTACGACAATTATCAGTCGGCTTTGGTGGATTATTCGTACTCCACCTACAAAGCGGGAACCTCAGCACCGGGATTTGAAGACAAGTATAAAGATCTGAAACAGTTCTTCGTGAAAAATTCAACTTCTACAGCTCCATCCGAAGAGAAAAAGTAAACAGTAACACACAGATTACCCCTCCCAATTCTAAGGAGGGTATTTTTATGCTTTGCCTTAATCTTTTACCTGTTCCGACACGCTTTTTAATGATGTCAAGGCGTTACTTACTGTTCTGCATACGTTCAGTAAAGATTCAGAGCGGTCATTTAATCACCTCGATACGTCATTGAATGGTCTGCCGACATCATCTACCCTCTTAGATACCTTCACGAAAGATTCGGAGGGGTCTTTTATCTATCCAGATCGATCTTTTACCCGTCCGGATAATTTGCATGATCTATTCTAAGACTTACATTACCTCGCTGAAGATATCTGCAACGCCAACGGATGTTTTAGGAACGTGTCGGGATAGGTTGGGTAACGTATCGAAACCTTTGAAGAATGTGTCGGTACTTTCGTGGGACGTGTCGGGATGTATATCTTACGTATCCGGTGGGGCTAGGAACGGCAAATTTGAGTTTTGGAACGTGAACGATGTCGCGGATTTGTAATCCGTGACCTACACTATCTATGTTTTAAGCACGGATTACAAATCCGCGATATCAAATCCATGCTATCAAACCCCCGCTATTAAATTACAAATCCACACTATCGAATCTGCGCTATCGAAAAAAATATTTTGTAAATTTAAACAAAAACACAAATGTCTACAAAATACAAAGCTTTAGATATTGATCAGGCTTACTTTATCACAATTACTACTGTCGGATGGGTTGATGTATTTACCAGATTATCACAAAAAATGGTAATTATAGAATCTTTAAAATATTGTCAGGCTCAAAAAGGACTCTCTATTTTTGCCTACTGCTTAATGTCAAACCATCTTCATTTATTTTGCAGAGCTGATGGGAAATATACGTTATCGGAAATCATGCGTGATTTTAAAAAATTTACTTCAAAAAAAATCATTGAAACTATACAGTCTGAAACTGAAAGCAGAAAAGAATGGATGCTGGATTATTTTAAAAAATCCTGCGAACATTTATCTCGGGAACAAAAATTCAAAGTTTGGCAAGATGGATATCATGCCGAGGAAGTTTTTTCTAACAAATGGATTAAAGAAAAAATAAACTACATTCACCAAAATCCTGTGAAACAGAAAATAGTGACAGAACCTGAGCATTATTATTTCAGTAGTGCACGGAATTATGCAGACTTCGATAATCCTTTGGATGTTCTTGTGATTTTTATGGGGTGAATTGTTGCGAGTTGTAGTCACGGATTGCAAATCCGCGACATTGGGTATGAATAAAATTTGTTGATATTCTTTATTTAATTATTTTTAATGAAATTATTGTTTGGATTAAAATTTTTAAAATAACAAAAAAACAATATCGTGGATAACACCCAGATGTCGCGGATTTGCAATCCGTGACTTGATAAAAAATCACGGATTGCAAAAACGCGCTATCGAAGTAATA
>NZ_JAULSJ010000028.1:0-56116 GCF_030518295.1 Chryseobacterium urinae
TAGAATTCCGTAATTTTTAGGTTCAATTTTTTCATTAAAAGTATCATAAGAATCTGCTCTCCATTGATTTTCGTGATATATAAATGATAAAAATTCAACCCAGTATTTATTTCTTTGGAAATTGATTTGAAGATTGTCTCCATCTTTTGGTTCATAGTCAAAATCAAAACAGTTTTTATTATTGAGTTGATCCAGTACAAACTCTTCAGTAAGGAATTGACCAATCTTTCCACTTGGCATATTTAAAAGTCCCATAATACCAGTATTGTCTTTAAAACCGGCAAATTCATATAAAATCCAGCTAAATAGTTCCTTGGATTGCGGCAGTTTTTTATTGTGAAACTTTTCTAATCTCTTATAAATATTTATTAATTCATGATCTTTAATTTCCAGACAAGTACAGAATTTCAAATTATTACTAACTTCACACATCTTTCGTCTTAATATCTATTCCTCTGCAAAAAACGCATTCGAACTTCCGATCCAGATCGCATCCTTTTTATTGAAATCCACATTTACCATGGCTGCTTTCGTCATTCTGCCCAGATTTTCCAGTAGAATAGGACGTTCGTCATTTTCGCGCCAGATATACAGCAATCTGATCTCTGCTTTTGAAAATTCTCCGTTGATATCTTCAAAAATCGGCTCATAGTTTACCTTTCTCTGCAAAATATAGTTTTCTTTATCCTCAATGGCATCTGTAATTTCTTTTGTCGGATTTAAATTCACTCCGCTTCCTGCAAAAGAAAATAAAGGTTTTAAAACGAAATTTTCAAGGCTTTCGCTTTCTGGAAATTCATGAAGGAAGTAGCTTTTAGGAACAAACTGATGCTGTAAAAGCGGAAGAAGGAATTTAGAAATTTTAAAAAACCAGTTCGGATGCGTAACCCAGGTTACATCAACATCTTCACGGAAATCAAATTCAGTTTTCAGATCCGGAATTCTGTCTAATTCGTCAAAGATAACACGGTTGTAAATCCTTCTGATCTTCGTTAATTTTCCATCGTTTTCGTAGAATAGTTTTCTTCCTTCTTTTTTCACTTTGGTTAAACAAACCGTTTTTATTCCAAGTAATTTTTCAGTCAGAACAAAATCAATGGCAGTTTTCTGCTTTTCAGGATAAATTTCAAGGAGAATTACGTTTTCAGGATTTTCATCACCCAGAAGTAAATCCTTCATGTAATTTTTAAAATCATCATGAGGCATTTTATTTTGCAGCTCCGAAAGAAAAGGGTAGACATCACAGAATGTCTGTTCAAAAACTTTCTGAAATGCATACAAAGAAGGGAAAGCCTGAAGTTCGATCAACTGAGGTTCAATCTCGCCGTTTTCACTCTTGCAGATCCCGAAATCTATGGTGAAAAAGTGAGGTTGCTTCGTGTCATTGGGAACTCTGCAGTTATCAGGAATCGCTTTTTGTAAAGTTTCTTCAGGAAGATTCTTAATCTGGCTGATAATGCTTTCGCTGGCGTCAATAAGTTTAGATTCAAATTCTTTTGTCAGAAATAAAGGACTTTCGGAAATTCTGAATCCGGTTTCCAGACCACTTTTCTGTTCTAAAATTTCTTTAAACTGATTGTATTTTTCCTGAGAAAATTCCTGATTAAATTGCTTTCTGTATTTTGGAATCATAATTCTTTTTCTTTTTGTGATTTAAAAAATCGGACAGTTTCTGTGTCCGATTTTTGTATTGATATTTTCGTTTTATTAAAAATTTAAGCCATTGCTTCTGCCTGCTTCAAAACGTTTTTTTTTGCAAAATGTAAAAATCTCGGCAGAATCTGAGCCTGAGTAAGGATGATTTTATCTTCATCATCCATTCTGTCCACGGTTTCAAGATATTTTTCCATTCCGAAATTCTCAATCATTGCCTGCTTGTTCTTTTCATCTTTCAGATTTTCAATCATGCCTGCAGGATTGGCTTCCGGATGAAACTGTGTTCCGAATATCTCCTCCGAAAAACGAATCGCCATTACCGCTCTTTCAAGGTTAATGTGCGGACGGAATTTTTCAATGGCAACGATTTTCATACCCAGTTCCTCAAAACGGTCATGATCCGGTTCGATAAACTGATACGCTCTGGAATCTACAGCATAGAAAGGATCCGGAAGATTTTTGAATAAAAATTCCTGTTCTCCTTCTTCGGTTTTATGAACCGGCATTACGCCGAAAGAATACGATTTTCTCTTGCAGATATTTCCAAGTTTCCAGTGAATACTTGCCAACTGAAAAGAATGGCAGATCAGAAAAAGATACTTTTTGTCGTCGCTGTACTGGTTATGTTCAAAAACATTATCCAGAAACTGAGCAAATTTATCTTCCCATTCAAGACCTTCTCTGTGCGGATCTCCCGGACCTCCCGAAGAAATAAAAATATCGAAATCCTCTACATTGGGCATTTCATTTTTAAATCTCACATCGAATGTTTCAATGCTTACGTTTTCCTGAGCACAGCTTAGCTTAAATGCTTCAGAAATTTCTTTAATATTTTTAAAACCCTGATTCACATGATTGTTGTTCATGTCCAGCAAAGCAATTCGAATATCATTCATACGACTTCATATTTTTTACAAAGTTACCAAAAAATTATGAAGCGGTTTCTCCGTGTGTGATGCCGTACTCAGTTTCTGAGATCATATAATCCACAACTTTGGTAAGGTCTCCTGTTTCATTGAAGACTTTAAGCTGTCGGTCTGCTCCGGTTCCGTTTTCAAGAATTGTCCATGCGTATTCCACCTCTTTTCTGCATCCTAATTCGTCCACCACATCATCAATAAACTCAAGAAGTTCCTTTAAGAGATCAGGATATGGAACAGATTCTTCTTTTCCGAAATCAATTAAGTGAGCTTCAATTCCACTTTTGGAAGCACGCCATTTGTTTTCATTTAGCAATAATCTTCTGTAGCTTCTGAAACTTAAATTCTGCTGATGAAGTTTGTAGATTTTTGCAACCAAAGCCTGCATTATGGCAGCCAGACAAACGGTTTCATCAATTCTCATCGGCATATCGCAGATTCTGAATTCGATTGTAGGGTAGAACGGATGAACTCTGAGATCCCACCATATTTTTTTAGCATTATCAATGGTTCCTGTCTTTACCAAAAGGTCTACATAACTGTCAAATTCAGCTAAAGAATTGAAAAAACTCGGAATTCCGGTTCTTGGGAATTTTACAAAAATTTCCTGTCGGTAAGACTTAAAACCTGTGTTTCTTCCGATCCAGAAAGGAGAATTTGTTGATAGTGCATAAACGTGCGGAAGGAAATACCTCATCACATTCTGTATTCTTACGCCTTCTTCACGGTTAGGGATTCCGATATGGACGTGAAGCCCGAAAATTAAATTTCCTCTCGCCACATCACCCATGTCGTCTACAATTTTAATATAACGCTCTCCGTTTGTAATGGTGTTGTGTTCCCAGTTGGAGAAAGGGTGCGTTCCACCGCCGGAAACTCTCAGTCCCTGTTCATGGGCGGTTTTTATAAGATGTCTTCTTAAATTCGTTAATTCGGCTTTTGCCTCCTGAATATTCTGGCAGATGCCTGTTTCCATTTCAATCATGGATTCATGCATTTCATGCTTTAAATTTTCACTTAAAACAGCTTTTCCGCCTTCAATAATTTTCGAAACATGAGAGACCAGATCCCGGCTCTCAACATCAATAATCTGATATTCTTCTTCGATTCCAATAGTAAATTGATGCATTTTTTTTCGTGCTTTTTGTTGATATTCTTATTTTACAGAATCTTTTACGAAATTTCCCCAAGAGATGTTTGGTTTTCCCGGAACATATTCTTTTGCTTTTTCGATCGCTAATTTGGCTGCGTGTTCTACGATCCATGCAAAATTTTCTTCTCCTACAGAATTTTTGTCTGCATCTGGAGCCGGATTACAGAAGTCGATTGCATAAGGAATTCCGTCTTTTACCGCGAATTCTACCGTGTTGAAATCGTAGCCAAGCGCTTCATTCATTTTGATGGTGTAGTCGTGAATTGTTTTTAATAATTTCTCCAGTTCTGCACCCTGCGTCTGATGTGTAGTTGCATATCTCAGATGATGAGGATTTCTCGGCTCATAAGGCATAATATGAACATATTTTTTACCTAAACAGTATACTCTGTAATAATCGTCAAAGATAATTTCTTCCTGCACCATCATTACCAGTTGCTCGGTTTCGCTTAATTTCGACCACAGATCCTCCGGATTTTCCACGCGGTATACATTTCTCCATCCGCCTCCGTCATGCGGTTTCATGTACGCAGGAAAACCTACATAATCGAAAATATAATCCCAGTCGTGAGGGAATTTCAGGTTTCTGAAAGAGGTTTCTGAAGTGTTTGTCGGTCTTTCGTGAGACGGAAGCAAAACTGTTTTCGGAAGCGGAATTCCCAGTTTCGTCATCAAAGCGTTATTAAAAAACTTTTCGTCTGCGCTCCACCAGAAAGGATTGTTGATGACATACGTTCCGTTCAATGCTGCATTTTTCAGGTACGCTCTGTAAAAAGGCACATCCTGCGAAATTCTGTCGATAATTACAGCATATCCGTAATCTGCGCCCTGTTCAAGTTTATCGATATGTACAGGTTCTGCGATGATTTCTCCGCCTCCCAATTCGTTAACTTTATCAATAAACGCCCAAGGAAACGTATCTTCCATACCGAATAGAATTCCTACTTTTTTTGCCATAAATGTATTTTTTAATGTTGTATTTTAATGTTAATTTTTAAGTTTTTAAGAAAAGAATGCTCCGATAAAAGTTGGGAAAACCATTCTCCAAAGCGGCCAGTCGTGATTAATCCACTTTCTTTCATCATACCAGAAATCAATGCCTTTGGAAGCTAAAATTTCTGCCATTTCCACGTTTTTATCTTTACAGATATCCTGATCCGAAGTGCTTAAAACAATATGCATATGTTTGTATTTCCATGCTTCATCATTTCTCACAAATTCACGCGGACAGTTGAAATAAACCAGCTCATCGGAATAGCCGTCCATAAAATTTCTAATGCTGAATGCTCCTGACAGACAGAACAGATGCGAGACAACGTCCGGAAAACGGAAAGCAAAATTAGCCGCATGATATCCTCCGAAACTGGCTCCCGCTACCGCAACGCGATGCGTCTTATGAATTTTCTGAACGTAAGGAACGAATTCCTGAATCAGAAACTGAACATATCTTTCATAGTTTTTAATCCTTTGCTGTGGAGAAATATTGTTGTCATAAAAACTCCATCCGTCTATGGTCTGAACGTTGTAAAGTTTTACTTTTCCCTGTTCTATAAACCAGTTGATGCTTCCGTTAAGATGAAAATCATGGTTTTGAGTATATTGTCCCTGTGAAGTCGGAAACATAATGATCGGATAACCATAATGTCCTGTAACTTCCACTTTAAGACTTGTTCCTAGTATATGTGAATAATAATCTGTATGCTCTATCTGTGGCATTTTTTTTCGTATTTGGGTTTAATCAGTAAATTGATAATAAGGTCTGCCTTTTCATTCTCCTGATTTAATGATTTCTAAATTAGGGATTAAAAAAGGATTTTAGGGTAAACTTAATTTTATAAAATCAATAATTTCTTGATGTTAATTTCTCTTTTTAAATTATGACATAGGTTTGTCTTTCGGCGGAAGAATATTCAGTAATTCAGCATGAATTTTTTCGGCTGCCCTGTCTAATCTTTCCTGAACGATTACCGAATCTTTCGATTTGTAAACGATTCCGACATGATAATCTATCGGTAAGAATTTTACCGCCTCTTCGCATTCAAACTGATTGTAATCCGGCTCTTTGTCTTTAATTAAGGCGACAATAAGCCCCGAATAATATCCTGTAGGTTTAGAAACCTCATAGTTTTTTCCTCTTAATAAAGCATCTTCAATTTTCGCCCATTCTCTCCAGATGTTAATGTTGCTTGATGCTTCCACGAGATCAGGAATATGCGCTCCACCCACTCTTGAAGAAGTTTCAAGAAAATAATATTTTCCGTCGTCTTTGCTGCGGATAAATTCTGTGTGAGTCGCTCCGTTGATTAGTCCGAAATTGGATAAAACTTTCGAATTTACCTCTTCAAGAGCCTTAAATTCATCAGAATATCTTCCAAGCGTTTTTGTTCTGAAAACACCTCCTTCATGCGAAACCTGCATCGGCGGAGCCAAATATTTTGAGGCGGAAGTGAAAACAATTTCTTTATTAAAAGTAAGGCTGTCTACATGATAAACATCTCCCGGTTTAAAGCTTTCCAGAAGGAACAGGTGACGCTCTTCCCCAAGATTATTCAAAGCTTCCCAAAGCTCTTCTTTGGAATTCAGTTTTTTAATTCCTGAAGCAGAGGCTTCGGAACGTGGCTTTAAAACCCACGGTGCAGGAACCTGATCTACAAAATGATTAACCTCATCATTATTAAAAACTGCCGTAAATTCAGGAACATTAATTCCGGAATCCTTTGCTTTTTGTCGCATGGCAAGTTTATCCCTGAAATAGCGGTGCGTAGTCTGTCCCATCCCCGGAATTCTGAATGTTTCGCGGATAAGCGCCGCTTTTTCCACATCATAATCGTCCAGAGCAATAACGGCGTGTACTTTTCTGGTCTGCATCAGATGGGAAAATCCCTGCACGAGATGATCCAGATTCCAGACAGAAGGCTTTACTTCAGGCATATAGAATACCTCATCGATGGCATGCCACGGCCAGTTTTTTTCTTTAAGATTTTCGGATGTTACTAAAATTATTTTATTACCGAGTTTTTTCATTTCATCCATGAAATCATAACCCTTGTAATAGCACGAAATACATACTATTGTTTTCTCCTCCATACAATGTTTTTTAGTTTTTGATGAACTTTCAAAAATAAAAACGTTTTTTTATTAATTATTTAATGTTAAAAATTAAAATATTGTGCGCTTTTGAAAATTCTATTTCAATTATACAGAGAATTTTTGTAATAAACTAATTTTTAGTGATAATTTTCGATTAAATCGGCTAATAATTGCACTCCAAATCCCGTTGCAGACTTTTCTTTGGCATAACCTACATTTCCGAAAGCTACTCCGGCAATATCAAGATGCGCCCATTTAGGATGGTTCTCAATGAATTGTTCTAAAAATTTAGCCGCAATAATGCAATCTCCGATAGGTTTCATCGAAATATTCTTAATATCTGCCACATCCGACTGGATATCGTCTTTCCAGACATCCCAAAGCGGTAAATTCCAAAGTCTCTGATTGGTTCTATCGCCGGTTTTTATCAAAAGGTTTTTCAATTCTTCATTGTTGGAAAACAGAGCCCCGCAAGTATCGCCAAACATTCTTACGGAACTTCCGGTAAGCGTGGCAAGGTCGATCAGAAAGTCAGTTTTGAAGTTTTTCGCCATATAGGAAAGTCCGTCGGCGAGAATCATTCTGCCTTCCGCATCGGTATTGAGAACCTCAATTGTTTTTCCGTTGTAAGCCGTAATAACATCACTCGGAAGAAAGGCATTTTCAGAAATAGAATTGTCGGTAATAGGTAAAATAGCAACTATATTTACAGGAAGCTGCATTTCCGCGGCATAAATCAGCGTTCCCAAAACGGCAGTTGCACCGCCCATGTCCGATTTCATATAATGCATATTGTCGGGATTTTTCAGAGAAATTCCTCCTGTGTCAAATAATACACATTTTCCGACCAAGCCGAAAGTGACTGCATTTTTAACATTGGTTTTGTATTCAACAATGGTGAACGCCGCGTCATAAGCACTTCCCTGATTAACGGAAAGATAAGCGCCCAGACCAAGTTCCTCACACTTTTTCCTGTTAAAAGAAGTATATTTTAAATCATATTTTTTAGCTAAATTTTTTAAATATAAACTGAAAGTATCTGGTTTTTTAAGATTGGCGGGTTTGTTCAGCCATTCCTGACAGGCGGTCTGTCCGTTGCTCAGTGCTTCGGCTTTTTTACTGATGGTGTCTAGTTTTTTCTGGCTTAAATTTTCAAAATGAAGCTCAAATTTAGCATTCCAGAACGCATGCGTTTTTTCGAAAGGATAGTTGTAAGTTCCTATTAATAAACCCTTTGCGAATTCTTCAAACTGCTTCTCGTTCAAACAGTCGGCTATAACTAATGTCGGGACAGGCTGTACTTTTCCTTTTTGCGTCTGGGAAAATTTAACAGCAACCTGCTGAATTTCAAAATTCTGCAAAGTAGATTTTCCTAAGCCTATAAAATAAGTAATACCTTCTTCATGGGCATTCACAAAAACTTCATGCTTTTTACCCGTGAAGAAAGTTGAAATGTTTTTATTGAAATTTTTGCTGGTTTTCGTCCATTCTTCTTCTGTGAAAAGATGAAAAACCTGCGTATAATTTTTATTTTTTTTGTTGATTAATTTCATAATTTAATTTTTAATGCTTTCCTGCTGTGGTTTTACTTCCACTGGGTTTTCTGTGTTGTTATAATAAAGCCATTCAATCGCTCTCGGGAATTCCTGCGACCAGTAAAATTCGCTGTGCGTACCTTCCGGATTGATGCTTGTTCTGAATTCAAAATCGAATAGGTTTTTCTTTTCCCAGCGTTTTAAATATTCTTCAAAAATATGGATTCTCTTTACCATTTTTGAGCCTTCCTGACCGCCTCCGTAAAGATAGATTTTCGTTTTAAAAGGAACCCTGAAATTCATCATCGGAAAATTATTGTTCGGTTCCACCCAAAGTGAAGGTGAAAAGATCAACAGTTTGGAGTAGACTTCAGGATAAAGAAACCCGCTGTAAATGCTGATCAGTGCGCCAAGAGAACTTCCTCCGATCCCGGTGTTGTCACGATCTCTTTTGGTGCGGTAAGTCTGGTCGACATAAGGTTTCAAAGTATCTGTAATGAAGCGGATGTATTTTTTACCTTCCGATCCGTTCGCTACATTGTCGTTATCAAAAATATATTCTTTAATCCTTTCTTCGCTTCCGTGTTCTACTGCAATGATGATGACATCTCCACGACCGTATTCTGAGAGAATGGAAAGTTTCTTATCGATTTCCCAGTTTCCGTAACCGCTTCCTTCATTAAATAAATTCTGTGCATCCTGAAGATACAGGACGGGATATTTTTTGTCTGAAACATAATAATCATAGGGTAGAAGAGCCCATACTTTTCTGTAACGGTCAAGTTGCGGAATATAAAATTCCTCCGAAATAATCTCGACAATCGGAAAATATTCATCCTTAAAAGGTCCCCAGTTGAATCTCCATTTCTCAACCGTATCTGATGTTTTTCCTGCTGCTTTTGAAGCTTTTTTATTAGGAGTAATGCTTCCGTACTTGTCGAGTTCTACATTTTCCCAACCACCCTTAGTAAATTTGTATTCAATAACATCCGGCAAAAGCTGATCGTCGATTTCGATAAAATAATTTTGAGAGTCTTTTTGGATCAGTTGAAAGTTGTAGTCTTTCGGATTCCAATTGTTAAAATTTCCTGTGATGTAAACCGTTCGTTCATCACTTTCTGCTGTGTAAAGTTCAAACTTCATCCGTGTTTTTAGTAAAATTAAAGCATAAATTTATAAAAAATCTTTTTAAGACAAATCATTTTAAAACGATAAACACTGAATAAAAAAGCGTTATATTTGATAGAAACAAGTACTGCAAAGAGTTTAACATAATAATTTATTCAAAATTTATTAATGATTATTGCAGATATTTTTTGTAGTTTCAAGAAAAATATAAAAATTAAATCAAAACCGTGATGAATTCGGTTAAAACATACACTCTTTTTACGGATCATGATGTTTACCTTTTTAAAGAAGGTAAGCATTACAAGCTGTACAATAAATTCGGCGCACATTCCGCTGAAAAAGATGGAGTAAAAGGAGTTTATTTCTCAGTCTGGGCTCCCAACGCGAAGAAAGTTTCGGTAATCGGAAATTTCAACAACTGGAATCATAAAGATCATATCCTGTTTCCGAGATGGGACGAATCCGGAATCTGGGAAGGCTTCATTGCAGGTTTAACATGGGGAACTTTGTATAAATATGCTATAGAAACGCCGCGTGGAGAAATTTTAGAAAAAAGTGATCCTTATGCTCTGAGCTGGGAACAGAATATTCAGGCTGCCTCATTGGTTTCCACCACTTGGTACGAATGGAAAGATAAAGACTGGCTGGAAAACCGCTGGAAAAAAAATACGTTAAATGCTCCGTTGTCGGTTTATGAGCTCCATTTGGGATCCTGGGTAAGAGAAGGAAATGATCCGAAAAAGTTTCTGAATTACCGCGATATCGGTAAAAAACTCGTTCCTTATATTAAAGAAATGGGCTTTACCCACGTAGAATTTATGCCGGTGATGGAATATCCTTACGATCCGAGTTGGGGATATCAGATTACAGGTTTTTACGCAGCGACTTCACGTTTCGGTTCACCACAGGATTTAATATTTTTGATTGATGAGCTTCACCAAAACGGAATCGGTGTGATTTTAGACTGGGTTCCTTCACATTTTCCGGGTGATGCAAACGGTTTGCACAGATTTGACGGTTCTTACCTATACGAACATGAAGATCCCAGAAAAGGCTTTCATCCCGACTGGAAATCATACATTTTCAATTATGGAAGAAATGAAGTTAAATCTTTTCTGATTTCGAATGCGATGTTCTGGCTGGAACGGTATCATGCAGATGGATTGCGTGTTGATGCGGTAACCTCAATGCTTCACCTCGATTATTCCCGAAATGAAGGAGAATGGGAACCGAATATTTACGGAGGAAATGTAAATCTCGAAGCAAAAGCGTTCTTGCAGGATTTCAATACCGCAGTTTATAAAGAGTTCGGAGACAATATCATTACCATTGCAGAAGAAAGTTCAGATTTTCCTATGCTTACAAAGCCTGTTCATGACGGCGGAGTAGGATTTGGAATGAAATGGATGATGGGATGGATGCACGATACGCTGGATTATTTTAAAGAAGAACACGAGAACAGAAAGTTTCATCACCATAAATTAACTTTCGCTTCCATGTATATGTATAATGAAAATTATATGATGCCTTTGTCGCATGATGAAGTGGTACACGGAAAAGCGAGTCTCATTTATAAAATGAAAGGCGATGAATGGCAGAAATTTGCCAATCTTCGCGCACTGTATGTTTATATGTTTACGCATCCCGGAGCAAAACTGCTTTTCATGGGCGATGAATTCGGGCAGACCAGCGAATGGAATTTTAGGCAGAGTCTGGATTGGCATTTGCTGGAATATCCTGTTCATAAAGGTTTGCAGACATTGGTGAAAGATCTTAACCATCTTTACAGATACGAGACGGCTTTCTATGAAAATCAGTTTAGCAGGGAAGGCTTTGAATGGGTGGAAGCAGATGATCTGGAAAATTCCGTGTATGTCTATTTGAGGAAAGGAAAGAAAAAAGATGATGTTTTTATGGTGATTCTCAATCTGAAGCCTGAAGTTCTGGATTATAAAATTGGGGTGAATGCAGCGAGTCATTGGGAGATTGTTTTCAATTCTGATGATGAACGGTATTCGGGAAGCGGTTATAAGCCTGAAATTTTCAGTGAACAGTATGAGGAATACATGAATCACCAGAAATCCATCAGCGTAAGTCTGCCGCCGCTTTCAGGAATTATTTTGAAAAGAAAAGACAAAAAGTACAATAAGCATAACAGAATCAAACAACATAAAAAGTAATGATTCAGTTATTAGAAATTTTAGGAAAAGACTATGAAAGTCTCAAGGATGTCATTATAAGGACGGATTTCGACAGTGAAACTCTGGAGTCGTTTTCGAAAGCCGGAATTAATGCTCCTGTAAGCGATGGAAAATTCAATGGAGATTTATATTTTTTTACTTTTAAAATTGAAAAATATAAAATAGAATTTCTAAGAAACAAGATTTGTGAGATCGATTTCATTGGAGATAAAAATAAAACTCTGGAAATCATAGATTATCTTAGAACAGTAAAGGATTTTGAGTTTAAGTTTATCAGCAAACAGCAGGTTGAAGAAACGGAATGGGAAATAATGGATGACAATACAGAAGAGGAGGGTTTCACGGAATTCAAGAGAAAGCGTTTTGATTTTGATCCTTCTTCCCAATTTGATGCGAATAATATAGATAAATACAGCTTTATGGCTTTTCGGTCAGATGATGTAAACATTATAATCAAAGAAGAGTTTACAGAAAACAGATCTTTTTTTGTATTTGAGATTTATAAATCCCCGAATATCGAAGATTTTAATTAAGATATAAATAATAAACGAGAGAGAAAAAATGATCATTTATCATCTAAGTACGGAATGTTATCCGGTAGCAAAAGTAGGCGGTTTGGCAGATGTGGTGGGAGCTTTACCAAAATATCAGAATAAAATTAAAGATATTGATGCGAAGGTGGTTATGCCTTGGTACAACAAATCTTTCGTGCATGATCATGAGTTTGACATAGTTTTTGATGGCTTCATTCACCAGGGTTCAAATATGCTTCAGGTGCAGGTTTTAAAGGAAAAAACCAACGCTTTGGGCTTTGAGCTTTTTATGGTAAGAATTCCGGGACTTTTGGATCGCGATAATCCTTACGGATATTCGGATGAAAGTTTTCAGTTTTTAGCTTTTCAGCACGGAGCGCTTCATTGGCTGAGTGCGATGGGAATCCGACCGGATGTTTTGCATTGTCATGATTATCACACAGGGTTAGTTCCTTTCATGATTGAGCATTGTCCTGAATTTTCATTTTTAAAAGGCGTAAAAACCATCGGAACCATTCACAATGGTGAATATCAGGGAATGATGAGCTGGGAAATGGCGAATTATATGCCGGCTTTCGATCAGTATAAATGGGGACTTTTAGACTGGAACGGAGTCATAAACCCTTTGGCAAGTATGATTAAATGTGCCAATGCTTTTACAACGGTTTCGCAGGGGTATCTTGAAGAACTTTTTGTAAGTTTCAGAGGTCTGGAAAGCCTTGTTCGTGATGAATTCGGGAAAGCCTACGGAATCATTAACGGAATTGACACGGAAGTCTGGAATCCGGAAACCGATCCGATGCTGGATTTTAATTTTAATGTTAAAAATGCCATTGCCCAGAAGAAAAAGAATAAAGAAAGACTGTGTAAAGAATACGGCTTGAAGCCGGAACTTCCGTTGTTTGCATTTATTGGAAGATTTGCTACCGAAAAAGGAGCCGATTTTCTTCCCGACGTGGTCTGGAAAAGCATTAAGCAGAGCTATGGCGCTTTAAATATCATGATTTTGGGATCCGGAAATTCTTATATTGAAAATAAACTGAAAGAGTACGATTATGTTTACAGCAATTTCGCTCTGGATCTTGGATATAAGGAACATCTTTCCCATAAAATATACGCTTCGGCGGACTTTTTGCTCATGCCGTCGAGAGTGGAACCATGCGGTCTTAACCAGATGTATTCCATGAGATACGGAACCGTTCCGATTGTGCGGTATACAGGAGGATTAAGAGACACGGTGGAAGATGTTTCCACAGGTGGAGCGGGAATTAATTTTACGTTTCCGGGAGTAGACGATATTATCCATGCAATAAACAGAGCCTTATTGGTTTACAATAAAAAAGGTGAAATGGAAAATTTAATCCGTGCTAATATGAATTTTGACTTTGCATGGGAAAAATCAGCCGAAAAATACATAGCTTTATATAAGAATTAAATCGTGAAAAAGCTGTATTTTCTATTTTTATTAATGATCGTTCTTTCCTGTCATCAAAAAGAGGAAACGATGATCCATAAAGACGGATACTATTGGTTTTTAACTTATGGACTTCCAAATTTTCAGAGAGAAGAAATCGAAAAAACAGTTAACAAAAAATGGAAAATAAAAACAGTAAGAGTTGCAGGATGCGAAGTTACCCAAGAATTGGTGGACAGTGTAAGATCTGAAAATGAAAAAACAGATCTAGCTCTTCAAAAAAGATACGGCAAAAACTGGAAAGATTTATATGATAAGGATATTCAGGATTATACAATGAAACAGGTGGATATCATGGATGTTTTAATCACTAATAAAGTATTCAGAAAAGAACTGGCTAAGTATAAGATTGAAATTGATGATCTGGATAAAGATGCTGAAGAATTGGGCAGACCGGACTTTTATAAAGTAAATATTAACAAAATATATCCTGAAGAAGGGATTGCATTTACAGTAAATGTAGATTTAAAAAACAGAACAGTAAACCTAATAAAATAAAACGCAAGATAAACTATGAATCGCAATGTAATTTCCATTGTTTTAGGAGGAGGTAGAGGAACAAGATTGTTCCCACTTACGTATTCAAGATCCAAACCGGCTGTACCCATCGCGGGAAAATACAGATTGGTGGATATTCCTATTTCCAACTGTTTAAATTCAGGATTAAATAAAATTCTGGTTTTAACGCAGTTCAATTCTGCTTCATTAAATTCCCATATCAAAAATTCGTATCATTTTGATATTTTCAGCAAAGGTTTCGTAGATATTTTGGCTGCAGAACAGAACGTTGAAAACGACAGTTGGTATCAGGGAACCGCAGATGCGGTGCGCCAGTCGATGAAGCACCTTGAAAAGTACGATTATGATTATATCCTGATTCTTTCAGGAGATCAGTTGTACCAGATGGATTTCAGGGAGATGCTGAATTTTCACATTGAAAAAGGAGGCGATGTAACCATTGCAACCATTCCGGTGAATGCAAAAGACGCTACAGGTTTCGGAATTTTAAGTTCGGATGACGAAGGCAATATCACTTCGTTTGTTGAAAAGCCGGGGTATGATCTTTTAGAAGGATTAAAATCTGAAGTTTCGGAAGAAAATAAACACGCCGGAAAAGAATATCTGGCTTCCATGGGAATTTATATCTTCACGAAAAGCATTTTGAAAAAGATGTTTGATGAAGGAGCAGGAGATGATTTCGGAAAGGATATCATTCCGAATTCCATCGGAAAATACACAACATTAAGCTATCAGTATGAAGGGTATTGGACGGATATCGGAACCATTGAATCCTTCTACGAAGCCAATCTCGACCTTTGTCAGGATTTTCCTAAGTTCAATTTATTTTCCTCTTCGCCTGTCTTTACACGCGCAAGAATGCTTCCACCATCAAAAGTAAACGGTTCTTATGTAAGCAAAGCTGTTTTTGGCGATGGATGCATCATTCTGGCAGATAAAATTGAAAATTCTGTCATCGGAAACAGAACCAGAATAGACAAAGGAAGTACGATTGTAAATTCTTATGTGATGGGAGCCGATTTTTATCAGGATACCACAGAAATTGTGAAGAACGACAGAAACGGACAGCCAAATATGGGGATTGGGAAATATTGTTACATCGAAAAAGCAATTCTGGATAAAAACTGCTACATCGGCGATAATGTGAGAATTATTGGCGGAAAACATATTCAGGACGGAGATTACGGAACCCATTCTGTGCAGGACGGAATTATCGTGGTGAAAAAAGGAGCCGTTATAAAACCGGGAACTCATATTGGTTAAAAGACTGGATGTTTGAAGCTGGAAGAGGGAAGATATTGAAGTTTAACTTAAATTAATTTTAATAATAAATATGGTTTTCGATGAAGATAATTTTCAAAACTAAACCATCATAGCTAAACTTCCAACATCCGTTCCTCCATCTTCCAACTAAAAAAATAATTAAAAACAGAGTGATCAGCATATTGGTCACTCTTGTTATTTTCTATACTTTTGTACAATGCGTTTTTTTAAGATCATAGCGGTAGTAATTGTCTTGCTGATTGGAGCTTATGCAGCTTCGATGTATTATTTTGTGGACGAAAGCAAAGATTTCAAAATAGAAAAAGAGATCGATTATCCTTTGGAAAAAGTCTTTTTGCAGTTTAATAACCTGCAGCATTTTACGCGATGGAATAATTTCTTTACAAGTTCCCAGTCTATTGATATCGATTATTATACGCCGTATGAAGGGCTGGGAAGTTCTATTAGCTATGTAGATCCTAAAAACGATACGGATGGCGAAATGTTTATCCGTTACGAAAACCCGAATAAATCTCTAAGATATCAGCTTTTTGAAGAAAAAAACGAAAGCCCGACTGTTGTCGACGTTAAATTTAAAGCAGTGTCCTCTGAAAAAACCAAAATTACCTGGGTTGTTCATACCCCGAAACTTTCTGTTTTAAGAAGAGTTGAAAATTTCTGGACCGAAGACCGTTTTGCCGAAAACATCAACAAAAGTATGGCAAATCTTAAAAATGTTTTGGGCAATAAAGTGGAAAAAGATAATCAGATGGCTTCAATAAAATACGATAGTCTGATGGTTGAAAATGAAGAAGAAAAATTATTGCTGGGAATAAACGTAAGTACTTCCAACAAAAAAGATGCGCTTTACAAGAATATTGTGATGAATTATAACAAGATTTACAATTACACCACAATGGATCTGGGCAAAAAAGAAGATGAATTCGGTTTCCCGATGCTCATTACGGATGCAGACAATTACAAAGACAAAGAAGTATCCTATTTTCTGGGGATTCCTCTGTCTAAAAAATTTGGGGTTACAGATAATAACTTCAGTTTCAGAACGATTAGTCCGACCCAGAATTATGTGATGTACTACAAAGGAAACTATGCCGGAAGAGTAAAGGCTATACAACAATTAATCCAGAAAGCCAAGAAAGACGAGATGCGTTTTAATGATATTCGTCAGACTTTTCTCGAACGCCCGACAGAAGATCAGGATGTCAATATGAAGCTCTCATTATCAGTATTTAAGTAAATTCTGCAGATTTATTTCTTTTATAGTTTTTTTAATACTTTAAAGGCTGTTCAGAATCGGTTTTTTTTATTAAATTTGAAGCTTAATTCTACAAACAAATTTTAATAACAGATAAACTGTAATAATGGACAGATTTTCATTCCTAAACGCAGCTCATTCTCAGTTAATTGAGGATTTATACCAACAGTACTTAAAATATCCCGATTCTTTAGAACCATCTTGGAAAGCCTTCTTTCAGGGCTTCGATTTTGCTTTGGAGAACTACGGAGACGATGATAACGTTCAATATATTCAGGCTCCGGCAGCTTCAGCACCTGTTGTTCAGCAGGCAACTCAGGCAGCAACAAACGGAGAAGTTCCGGAACACATCAAAAAAGAATTCAAGGTAGTAAACCTTATTGAGGCGTACAGGACGAGAGGACATTTGTTTACCAAAACAAATCCTGTAAGAGAAAGAAGACATTATACGCCGACTTTAGACATCGAAAATTTCGGTCTGGATAAGTCAGATTTAAATACAAAATTCAACTGTGCGGTTGAAACAGGAATGAAAGGTCCTGCAACTTTACAGGATCTCATCACACATTTAGAGAACATCTACTGTGATTCTATCGGTGTGGAATATATGCACATCAACAATGTTGAAGAAAAAGATTTTATCAAGCAGTGGCTTCAGGTAAATGAAAACCACCCGAATCTTTCAGCCAACGAAAAAACGGAGATTTTATTAAAGTTAAATCAGGCGGTAGCGTTTGAAAATTACCTTCACACCAAATTTGTCGGGCAGAAAAGATTCTCATTGGAAGGTGGTGAAACTTTAATTCCTGCTTTGGATCAGTTGATCTCAAGATCTTCTCAGTTGGGCGTAGATGAAGTGGTTTTAGGAATGGCGCACAGAGGAAGATTAAATGTTTTAACCAATATTTTCGGTAAATCTTACAAGCAGATCTTCTCAGAATTTGAAGGAAAAGAATTTGAAGAAGATGTATTCTCAGGAGACGTAAAATACCACTTAGGTTCATCTAAAAAAATCAAAACAGCTTCAGGAGAAGAAGTTTCTATTAATTTAACACCAAACCCGTCTCACCTTGAAACAGTTGCAGCCCTTGTAGAAGGAATCTGCCGTGCAAAAGTGGACGATAAATACAAAGATTATTCTAAAGTTTTACCAATCATTATTCATGGTGACGGAGCGATTGCGGGGCAAGGTATTGCTTACGAAGTTGCGCAGATGATGACTTTAGAAGGTTATAAAACAGGAGGAACGGTTCATATCGTGGTAAACAACCAGGTTTCGTTTACAACAAACTATATGGATGCGAGATCTTCTACCTATTGTACAGACGTTGCTAAAGTTACAGAATCTCCTGTAATGCACGTCAATGCAGATGATGCAGAAGCGGTGGTTCATGCGATCCATTTTGCGGCTGATTTCAGAGCGAAGTTTGGAAAAGATGTGTATATCGATTTGTTAGGATACAGAAAATATGGTCATAACGAAGGAGATGAACCAAGATTTACACAGCCTAATTTGTATAAAACAATTTCCAAGCACCCGAATCCGAGAGAAATTTATAAAGATAAATTACTGAAAGACAACGTAACATCCAACGATGTGATCGCTAAAATGGAAACGGAATTCAAAGCACTTTTAGATAAAGACTTTGATGCTTCCAAAGAAATTGAAAAGAACGTAATGGACGTTTTCATGGCAGATGACTGGACGAATTATCCGATTGGGAAAAGAGGAGCGGTTCAGGAACCTGTTGATACAAAATATGATCTTGAAAAGCTGAAAGAACTGGCTGTTAAAATGTCTACACTTCCGGCAGATAAAAAGTTCTTAAATAAAATTACAAGACTTTTTGAAAACAGATTAAAAGCAATTGAAGGAAACTCTTTAGACTGGGCTCTTGGAGAATGGCTGGCCTATGCAACACTTCTTGTTGAAGGTCACAATGTAAGAATCTCCGGAGAAGATGTGGAAAGAGGAACATTCTCTCACAGACACGCAGTTGTAAAAACGGAAGATACGGAAGAAGAATACATCCCTTTAAGACAGGTTTCTGAAAGCAGATTTGATGTATTCAACTCTCACCTTTCCGAGTACGGAGTTCTTGGTTTTGATTACGGTTACGCAATGGCTTCTCCTAATACATTAACGATTTGGGAAGCTCAGTTCGGAGATTTCGTGAACGGTGCGCAGATTATCGTTGACCAGTATCTTGCAGCCGCAGAAGAAAAATGGAAAATTCAGGACGGTTTGGTGATGTTATTGCCTCACGGTTCAGAAGGACAGGGAGCAGAACACTCTTCAGCAAGACTGGAAAGATTTTTAACCCTTTGTGCAAACGAAAACATGGTGGTTGCAAACATCACTTCTCCTGCTAACTATTTCCACCTGTTAAGAAGACAGTTGAAATGGTCATTCAGAAAACCATTGGTGGTAATGAGTCCTAAATCATTGTTAAGACATCCGAAAGTGGTTTCTCCGCTTGAACATTTCGCTAACGGAGGTTTCCAGCCAATTTTAGACGATCCTTCTGCAGATCCTTCAAAAGTTGAAAAATTAGTACTTTGTTCAGGTAAATTATACTTCGAATTATTGGCTAAAAAAGAAGAATTAAACGCTGAAAATATTGCACTGGTAAGATTCGAGCAGTTATATCCGCTTCAGACAGATGCTATCGAAGCAATCTTTGAAAAATATTCAAACAGAAAAGAATTGGTTTGGGCTCAGGAAGAACCGGAAAATATGGGAGCTTGGTCTTATATCCTAAGAAACTTCAGAGAAACAGGAATCAATGTTATTGCTCCGGTTCCAAGTGGTGCTCCGGCTCCGGGAAGTCACAAAATGTTTGAGAAAAATCAGAATGCAGTAATCAACAGAGTATTCGACAGAAACGATGCTCCGGTAAAAAGACCTGTAACCGCTTAATTAAAAATAATAATCAATAAAAAAATAAAAAATACGATATGTCAGTTTTAGAAATGAAAGTTCCTTCACCGGGCGAATCAATTACAGAAGTTGAAATCGCAACTTGGCTTGTAAAAGATGGTGATTATGTAGAAAAAGATCAACCCATCGCTGAAGTAGATTCAGATAAAGCTACTCTTGAATTGCCTGCTGAACAAAGTGGTGTAATCACTCTGAAAGCTGAAGAAGGTGACGTTGTACAAGTAGGACAGGTGGTTTGTTTAATCGATATGGATGCTGCAAAACCTTCAGGAAGCGCTGCTCCTGCTGCTGAAGCTCCAAAACAGGAAGAGGTTCCTAAAGCGGCTGAACCTGCTAAACAGGAAGCTCCGGCTCCACAACCTGCTGCTCAACCGGTAGCTGCTGCAACGCAGACGTATGCAACGGGTGCTCCTTCTCCTGCGGCTAAGAAAATTCTTGACGAAAAAGGAATGGATGCTTCACAGGTTTCAGGAAGCGGAAGAGACGGAAGAATTACTAAATCAGACGCTGAACTGGCTGCAGTTCCTGCATTGGGAGGAAACCCTGTTACCGCTACAGGTTCCAGATCTACAACTACGACTAAACTTTCAGTTCTTAGAAGAAAAATCGCTCAGAGATTAGTTTCTGTAAAGAATGAAACGGCAATGTTAACGACTTTCAATGAAGTTGACATGTCTGAAATCTTCAGATTAAGAAAATTATATAAAGAAGAATTTGCTCAGAGACACGGAGTAGGACTTGGTTTCATGTCTTTCTTTACAAAAGCGGTAACAAGAGCTTTACAGATGTATCCTGATGTAAACGCATCTATCGACGGAGATTTCAAAGTAAACTACGATTTCTGCGATATTTCAATTGCGGTTTCAGGTCCGAAAGGATTAATGGTTCCTGTATTGAGAAATGCTGAAAATATGTCTTTTGCAAGCGTTGAAGCCAACATCAAAGATTTAGCGACCAAAGTAAGAGACGGAAAAATCACTGTTGACGAAATGACTGGCGGAACGTTCACCATTACCAACGGTGGAACTTTCGGTTCTATGATGTCTACACCTATCATTAACCCTCCTCAATCTGCAATCTTAGGGATGCACAACATTATCCAGAGACCTGTTGCGGTTGACGGACAGGTGGTAATTCGTCCGATGATGTACGTTGCGATGTCTTATGACCACAGAATTATCGACGGAAAAGAGTCTGTAGGATTCTTAGTTGCAGTAAAAGAAGCAATCGACAATCCGGTTGGTATCTTAATGAACGGAGACGAAAGAAAGGGTCTTGGATTATAATTATTGATAAAAATTATAGTATAAATACAAATCTCGCCTCAAAAAGGCGAGATTTTTGTATCTCTTGTAATAAATACTAAGATGATGTTTTCTAAAATGACCTCCAATATCAAAGTTTCAGTAATACCTGAATATGATAGCAAAAACAGTTATCCGTCCGAAAACAGACACGTTTTTAAATACAACATCGTTATTGAAAACGAAGGAAGTTTTCCGATAAAAATTCTTAAAAGAAAATGGCTGATCTTCGACGTAGGCTTCGGATATACAGAGATCATCGGGGATGGCGTAATCGGCTTGACTCCTGAGATTCCTACAGGCGAAAATTTCGCTTATTTCTCCAATGTGATGCTTCGTTCCGGAGTGGGAAATATGAGCGGAAAATACCTTGTAAAAAATATGGAAACGCAGGAAAGCTTTGAAATTGATATTCCTAAATTCAATCTTTTATCAGAAGTTTTAAGCAATTAAAATTCCAAAATCTGGAAATTAAATTCTGCATTCTGGAATTTGGCTGTTTCAATTCGAAGGAATAGCAAAAAAAATTAAAGTTTTTTTATTTTTAATTTCATCAGATCATTCACTTCTTCATTGCTTGTGAGAAACAGTTTTTCAAAAGCCAGTAAAGATATTTTAGCGCAAACCTCTGCATCGTCACCTGCTCTGTGATGGTTAAAACTGATCTGGTGGTATTCAGCAAGATGTTTTAATCCATATCTCGGAAGATAATTCCATGATTTTTTGGCTAACTGAATACTGCAGAGATAATTGAGTTTCGGCGTGAACATTCCATAATGATTCAGGCATCCGCGAAGCACACCTGCGTCAAATCCTGCATTATGGGCAATCATTAACGTTCCGTACATCATTTCCTCTACTTCATACCAGATTTCATCGAAAGTAGGAGAATCTTTCACATCATCCGGAAGAATACCGTGAACATCCACATTAAACGGGCTGAAATAAGGAAAACTTGGTGGTTTGATGAGCCATGTTTTGGTCTCAATTATTTTTGAATCCTGCACAACACAGATTCCAAGCTCACACGCGGAATTTCGCTCGTGAGTTGCCGTTTCAAAATCTATTGCACAGAAATCCATAAATAAAGTTTATTGTTTTGAGTAAGGGATTAAATTTTCTTTTTATCCCCTAAAAAATGTTTGAAAACAAGCCATTTGGCTTGGTAATAATCTGTTTTCTGATGTTTCTGACGGCGTTTTAAAGTGCCGGGAATCTGCGCATAAAATCCAAAATGCCCTCTTAAAACTGCCCAAAAATGGGAAATTCCATTTTTATAAGCAAAATAAAATGAGGCAGCTCCGTCAAGGCACAATCTGAAAAAAATCAGCCAGATTAATTTTGGAAAAGGAAGATTCTTTAATAACATCGAAAAATTATTTCGAATGTTTAAATAGGTTTTCTGTGCACTCTGCTTGTTCAAAGTTCCTCCGCCAACGTGATATACCTTAGATTTTCCGGTATAAAAAATCTTTTTTCCGGAATTGATCAGTCTCCAGCAAAGATCAATTTCTTCCTGATGCGCAAAAAAACGTTCATCAAAACCTTTCTTCTCCCAAAAATCTTTGCTTCGAATAAATAAACAGCACCCGGAAGCCCAGAAAATTTCCGTTTCATCATCATATTGCCCTTTATCTTCTTCCAGATCATCAAAAATTCTTCCTCTGCAATACGGATAACCTAAATTATCAATTAATCCGCCTCCTGCACCGGCAAATTCGAAGTAGTTTTTATTGTTGTAGGAAAGGATTTTAGGCTGAACTGCTGCAATGGAAGAATCTTTTTCAAAGAGTTCCAAAACAGGATCGATCCAGTTTTCGGTAACCTCCACATCGGAATTCAGAAGGCAGTACAATTCATTTTTAATTTCTTTTAAACCTTCATTGTAGCCTCCTGCAAAGCCGTAATTTTTATTGTTTTCAATAATCTGTACCGAAGGAAAATTCTTTTGAAGAAAATCGACAGAATCATCGGTGGAAAGATTATCAACCACATAAATATCAGCATTTTGAGAAAAATGAACAACATTGGGAAGAAATTTTTCCAGCCAGCTTTTTCCGTTCCAGTTTAAAATGGCGACTGCTAATTTTTTGGACATGAGAAATTAAATTTTTTCTGAATCAAAAGTTTTTATAGAATCCTGATATTTCCATTTTCTGTGGGACCATAAGTAATTATCGGGTCTTTTATTCAAGGTGTTTTCCAATAATTTATGGAATTTTTTCACCACTTCATTTTCCACAAATTTTTCTCCGTCCGGATAAATTCTGTGATAATTAACCTGATAATAACCGCGTTTTACCTTCTTCATTTCACAGTAAATGAACGCCAGATCCATTCTTGTTGCCAATTTATCATAACCGATGAAAACCGGAGTTCTCTGGTTTAAAAATTCCAAACCGTAATTAACGTGGGAAAAATGGGGAGTCTGGTCTGCCACAAACATATAAGCAGAACTGCCTTTGCTTTTGGATCTGAAAATGTGCATGATAACTTCATTCGCTTCCAGTGCTTCATTCCCGAATTTATTGCGGACTTTTTTCATCTGGTTTTCCCAGAAATCACTGTTCACTTTTCTGTAAACAGGATGACAGTGATCCTGCGGAATTACTTTTGCCAGTGCATTGATCCATTCCCAGTTAAAAACATGTCCGGCAAGCATAATCACATTTTTGCCTTCCGCTTTTGCCTCATGAAAAACCTCCTGATTGATGTGCTGCATTCTTACCCGCGATTCTGTTTCGGAAATACTGAAGGATTTTACCGTTTCTACAAGATAATCGGAAAAGTTGAGATAGAATTTCTTCCGGATCTCTGCAATTTCTTTCTCCGATTTTTTTGGAAAAGATTTTCTCAGGTTTTGAGTAATGACGTTTTTTCTGTATCCTACAATATAATAATTCAGAAAGAACATGATGTCTGAAAATACATACAAAACTTTCAGCGGAAGTTTGGAGATCAGATATAATATTTTGATAAGGAAATTCATAAAACATGCAAATTTACGCATAATAAAATTATGGTTCTGTTTTTGCTTACAAATAGTATTATTTTTTTATTTTTAACGTATGAAAAAATTATCATTAATCGCATTTATGGGGTTAAGCTCTATCGCTTTCTCCCAGAATACCAATACCGTAAGACAGGAAGTTAAAACTGTTTCAGAAGAAAAATCGTTATTGGTAAAGACAGATCATGCTGAACTGGATGCCAAGAAAAAAGCAGCAGAAGAGAAGGCAAAGCTTCCCAAACCTTATGATCCGAAAGCAGATGCAGAAAAAGATATACAGAATCTGATTGCAAAAGCGAAAAAGGAGAAGAAAAACATCATGATTCAGGCAGGAGGAAACTGGTGCATCTGGTGTTTAAGATTCAATCAGTATGTACAGACCACTCCGGAACTGAAAAAATTAGTGGACGACAATTATCTATATTACCACCTGAATTATTCTCCGGAAAACAAAAACGAAAAGATATTTGCGAAATACGGCGATCCGGGAACGAAATTCGGATATCCTGTTTTCATCGTTCTGGATCAGAATGGCAAAATGATCCACGTTCAGCAGAGCGACGTTTTAGAGGAAGGAAAAGGATACAGCCTTGAAAAAGTAAAAGAGTTTTTCAACGTCTGGTCTCCAAAATCATAGTCATAACCGGGAATTTCTTCCGGTTTTTTTATTTAAATAATATTCCTTACCACAATTTTCACCGGATGATACAGTAAAATAATTACTGCGGTAATTAAAGCCAGCCAGAACAATCCTGTAAAAATCTCCATATTGGAAAGCAGAATTGCCTGTGAATTTATTTTTGACTTAAAGATTCCGGCAGTGACAGACAAAGAGTCATTAACCGGAAGTTTCGAAATGCTATTTCCAAAAATCTGGTTCCATTGCGACGCGAAAATCGGGTTTGTGCTCACAAATCCTGAACTTAAAGAATCGGAATGTTTTAACGTTAAAAATAGCATCAGATTCTGCATCAACGCATAACCGATTGCTGTGGTCCAGAATCTTATGGCGGTTCCTACTGCGGTTGCATTGGAAACATACTGTTCCGGCATTCCTGCAATTAAGAAGAACACAAGCGGAGTAAAAAGCAAGCCTTGTCCGACTCCCTGAAGAAACAAGGGCGGACAAATCGTCTGAAGCGTTGTATCCGGATAAAAAGTATAGGTAAACCATGCGCTGTCTATGGCTAAAATTAAAAATCCGGTAAAAAATACAAGCCTTGAAGAAGCACCTTTCGTGATGCATAATGCGGACAGAAAAACGCCCAGAAGACTTCCTGCAACGTTCCAGTACTGAACTTCCACGATATAATCCCACTGCCATTTCCAGACAACAGCCATCACGCTGTATACATTGTTGATGGAAGCTCTGAGAATATAAAAGATAAAGAAAAGAATAACGCCAACAATTACATTTTTCGAGCTGAAAACTTCAAAATGAAAAAACGGGCGCGGCTGATTTCTCTGTTTCAGCATAAATAATCCTCCAAAAGTCAGGAACAGTAAAAAACAGAATACAATACGATCAGATTCAAACCACATCAGTCTTTTTCCGTAGATCAGCGCGTAACCTCCTGCCTGAAGACATCCCCAAAGCAAAAACCAGCTTGCAATATCAAGCTGATACAAAGGTTTTTTCGGGAAAAATCTGTTTTTATTGAAAATAGCAAAAGCCATTACCAGAACGAAAACGTGAAAATAGACCATCATTAAAATCATGTGGCGGAAATCGTAGTTTTCAATGCTTGATTTCAGCAAAGAAGTAGTTAATGTTCCGCCTGTAAGAATAATGGTGTACATAAAAAGGTAGGCAATTTCTTTGGCGTGTTTTGTCTTTAATTCAGCCACAATAAGCGGGAGAAATATAGCGCCTTCCAAAACTCCGAAAATTCCTTCCAGAAAACGGATGACAAGAATTATATGATAATCATGCGTAACGGAAAGTCCGTAAAGAATGAGAACGGAAGCGGAAGACATCAGCAAAGTATAATATTTTACGCTGAAATATGCCATAAAACGCTGTATCACCAAAAGCGTGACCACAAATGTTCCGTACATCAGGATCATGAGATACTGAATGTCGTCCGAATCTGCATCCATAAAAGACGCGGTAAATGCACTGTTGGAATGCAGAAGCGACAGCAGCATCAGATGCGGAAAAAGCGCGAGAATAAGAAGCGGAAGTTTCAGCCACTGCGGAACCCATCGATGATAAACTGAATTGTGATGCATGATTAATTGAATAAAAAAAATAAAAAATTGCGAAAAGACAGAAAATTGTAAAAAAAGATAAGATGGCAAAATTGTATTCTGCCTTTTCGCTAAAAAATAATTGATTGGTTAATTAAAAATCCGAGAAAAATGAAAACACTAAAAAACTCAAACCCTCTCACTCTCACTCTCAAACCTTCAAACCCTGAAACGCGCAAACTCTAAATCTTCCTCGCACTCACCAGAACATTCATTCCGGAAAGCAATTTTTCATTGTTTTGATTTTTATTGAGAATGATTTTTACCGGAAATCGCTGCTCTATTTTTACAAAATTTCCTGTTGCATTGTCCGGCTTTATCAAAGAAAACTGGGAGCCTGAAGCTGGAGAAACCGAAACGATTTTTCCTTTAAATTCCACATCAGGATACGCATCTGCGGTGATAGTGACTTCTTTTTGCTGGTCGATTTGTCCCAACTGCGTTTCTTTATAATTGGCAATGATCCATTTTTCTTTGCTTACGATCTGAACCAAAGCCTGACCTTCTTTGATCAACTGTCCTTCCTGAATGGTTTTCTTTCCTACCCAACCGTCGTAGGGCGCGGTAACAAAAGTATAAGAAAGAAAAAGCTTCGCATTGTTAAGATTGGCAGAACTTTGCTGTACCTGGCTTTTTACCGGAGCGATTTTCGTTTTTTGCTCACTAACGCCTGCTTTTACCGCGTTTTTTTGCTGTTCTAAAGCTGATAGATTCGCTTTTGCTTGTTCGTACAAAGCTTTTGCATTTTCAAACTGCTGATCGGTTGCAGCATCTTCATCCACTAAATTTTTATAACGTTTAAAATCCTGTTCGGTTTTCCAGATGTCGATTTTGGCAGAAGTAATTTTAGCATCAATAATTTTAGTGTCACTTTCTTTCGTATTCACTCCGCTTTCGATGGTGTTGATATTATCTGAATTGGCATGGAGACCGGCTTCCGCTATTTTTACCTGATTGATAAACTCGCGGTTGTCAATGATAAGTAAAGTGTCGCCTTTATGCACAAACTGGTTTTCATTGAATTTTATTGTTTTTATAAACCCCGAAACTTTGCTGGAAACCGGTGTAATGTACTGTTCGATCTGCGCATCGTTGGTTGTTACATTTTTTCTCGAAAAAAGATAGAAGCTTAACATTCCTGTTATTCCGCTGATGATAAGAATCCACGCCAAAACGCTGATGATTTTATTGATTCTTTTTTCCTTTTGTGTTAATTGTTTCTTCGCCATAGTTTTATAAATTTCCAATCGTGTACTGGAGTTGATAATATTTAAGTTGTCGGTTAATTTTTACGGAAATAAGGTTGGACTGTGCTTCCAGATAGGCATTGTCGGCATCAATGAGTTCGGTAATTAAACTTAGCTTATTCGCATATTTGGTCTTTACGATCCTGTAATTTTCTTTTGCCTGATTAATGGCTTCTTCTGCGATTTTTACCTTTTCTTCCGTTTCTTCAAATTTTTTGAAAGCTTCATACACTTCATGCCGGATATTTTCTTCGTTTTCTTCGATCTGCAATTGGGCAAGAGTTATATTTTCTTTTGCTTCCTGCATTTTGTATTTGTTTTTATACAGATTTTCGATGGGGTAGGTAAGATGGATACCGATCATTCCCAAACGGTACGCATAAGGTTCGGGCGGAAAAAACATCATGTTGGGATATTTTAAAAAGTACTCTCCACCTGCGGTAATTTTCGGTAAATAATTCGCTTTGGCAATTTTTTGATCCAGTTCTTTCAGAGTGAGATTTTTATTGGCAATTTCCACAGATTCGTTTTTATGTAAAGCGGTTTCCGTTAATTCATTGATGTAAGGGATTTCTGCATTCTCAGAAATTAAATCTTCCGTTTCTGCGTGCATTTCCTGATTTTCCGGAAGCGAAAGCATCGTTTTCAGCTTGTGTTCTGCAATCTGAATATCGTTATCCAGCTCTGTCCGGCTCATTTTATGGTTAGAGAGTTGTAAAGAGGTTCTCAGAACTTCGTTTACCGTAACCACGCCGTTTGCTTTCAGGGCTTTCACTTGTTTGATGTTCACGGAATCTTCTTTCATTTTATCATTAATTAAACGCTGCTGTTCTTTTAAATGATGAATCTGGAGAAAAGTGGTGATAATTTCCATCTTTAGTTGTCTCTCATTCAGATGGGTTTTAAGAGATGAAATTTCGGTATCAATGGCGGCTTTTTTTTCGGTATTTTTAATTTTTCCGCCCATATAAACAGGAATGGAAGCCGAAAGCGTAAAATCGTACATTCCATTGATGATGTTGTACTTTGTTGCTTTTGCAAACACGCCGTCTTCATGCTGAAAAAGATTGGTGACCTGATTGTAGCTTGTGTGAAATTCTACATCGGGAAGCTTTTCCATTTTCAGATCTTTCTCTCTGGTTTCGGACATTTCATCTTTTAAATGGCTGATTTTTATTTTTTTGTTTTGAATTAATCCGATCTCTATTGCTTTTTGCAGATTAAGGTGTTGATAATCGGTTATCTGTGCCTGTAATAAATTACTCATAAGTAATAGGCACAACGCAAACCACTGATATCTGTTTGCGTATGATATCATTTTCATAAATATAGTTAAGATTTTTTGCTGAATTGTTTTTGACTTTGCAAATTTACGCGGTACAGCTTCCGACATGATTTGTGAAAACAGAAAAAGATTTGTTCATTTGCGCCATATTAAAATTTTCTTTTTATCTTTATTGAATGAACGAAAGTCATTTTAAAGCAGTAGAAGAAGCAGATTCGGAATTTTACGTTTATCATGTGCTTACCGGAAAGGTGAAAACCGAAATCCATTATCACAGTTCGGCTCAGTTGGTCTATGCAGAAGGTGGAATTGTGCATATTTTCACCGATCTGAAACACTGGTATTTACCGGCAAGATGTTTTATGTGGATTCCTGCCGGAACACCGCATTACATTTTTTCTACCAGTCCGAAAGTGGATCTGTATAATTTTTATTTTAAAAAAGAAGACAACGAAAATGGCTTTTTTGATGAAATCAATATTTATTCGGTAAGTCATCTTCTTCGGGAGATGATTTTGTATACCAAAGACTGGGATGGGAAAATCACAAAGAATGACGAATTAAAATATGATTTTCTTAAAGCGTTAAAAGGGATTTTACCTGAAAAAAGGGATAAGAAACTTGCATTTCCGGTTCAGCATCCTTTTCCGAATGACGAAATGCTTCTGAAGGTCGCACAATACATTCATGCAAATCTGGAAAAGCCTTTAAGCATAGAATCTACGGCTAAAGAATTCGGGATGAGTACAAGAACGCTTTCCCGAAAGTTTAAGGAAATTCTGGGCATGAATTACGTCCGTTTTTTACGTGCGCTGAGAATTACCCGCTCTCTGGAACTGATGCTGGAAGGGAAGTATAATATGTATGAAATCGCGATGATGGTAGGCTACAACAGTTTGTCGTCTTTCAGTAATATTTTTAAAAAGGTGATTGGGGTTGCTCCGACGGATTATCTACAGAAGCTGAAAGGTGAGGAGTGATTTTGGGTTATAGAGTTTGAGAGTTGTAGGGTTTGAGAGTTTGAGAGTGGGAGGTTTTTGTGTTTTTTCTAAATACTAATGATACAAGTTTTTTTTATGGAAACATTAATTAACCTCAGCTCGGGATAAGAAATAAATTTAAATAATTGATTTATAGAATTATATTAATTTATCGCAAAGAAAAACAAAGGATTTTTTTTACTTATTGAAAGTTTGTAAGCTAAACAAAGGCACTTCGTTTATTTAAAAAAGACAAAATGGTATTACTTTGATAAGTTTTACGCATTTGTATATCTTAAAAGCAGAATTCCTTATAATTGAATCTCTTTGTTTAACCTTGCGTTTAAGAAGATTTATCCCGAACTTAGGATAATTAAATTTATGCTTCATTCTTTATTTTCGGAGAAGTAAGTGTTGTGAAAACGTATCAGTATTTATTGATGACGGGAATTTTAGCCCCGATTGTAATGAAAATCCTTTTTTGCAAAAAAAGATTGTAATGAAAAGCGGGAAATAGCTCCTGAAAAACATAGAGATATTCTGTTGGAGGATAGATTTCTCCTTCGTCGAAATGACAAATCTGCTGATGTAATGATAAATTGTTGTGAAAGATTGCTTCGTCGCTTCAGAACTACGTTCTCAGACCTTCAGTCTGTCGCAAGGCACAAAAAAACCACTTCGGTTGAAGTGGTTTATATGTTGAGAAAATCTCGTCTTGATTAAGCTTCTTCAGAAGATGCTTCTTCTTTTTTAGCAGGAGCTGCTTTTGGAGCTTCAACCGGAGCATCAGATACAACATCGAATTCGTAGTTGTACTCAACGTTTCTGTGAAGTCTAACAAGAGCTGAGAATTTACCTGTTCTCTTGATTGTGTTTCCAGGAATTTTGATGTATTTTTTGTCTACAGATACACCTGCTTTTCCTAAAGCTTCAGCAAGATCCGCATTGTTGATAGAACCGAATAATTTATCACCAGTACCTACTTTTGCAGGGATTGTAATAGAAGTTTTCTTTAATTGCTCAACTACAGCAGTTGCAGCAGCAACCAATTTCGCTTCTTCTTCTTTTCTAGCCTCCAAAGTAGCTTCTAAAGCTGCGATGTTTTTAGGAGTAGCTAATAAAGCGTACCCTTGAGGAATTAAGAAGTTTCTTGCATAACCAGGCTTTACGCTTACTGTGTCGAATTCAAGACCTAAGTTTTCTACGTCTTTTTTTAGAATAATGTTCATTGTTGTTGTCCGTTTTAGAGTTTGGAGTTCCGGATTTTATGTTCCGGTTTACTCTTCACATCGTTAGAATTTATAAATTAATTCAGCAACAAAAAGCCAAAAGCGAGAAGCTAATGGCTAATTGCAATTTTTTTATTTCAATAAGTCAGCTACGTATGGTAGTAACGCCAAGTGTCTTGCTCTTTTGATTGCAGCAGAAACTTTTCTTTGGTATTTTAAAGAAGTTCCTGTGTATCTTCTTGGTAAGATTTTACCTTGCTCGTTTACGAACTGTAATAAGAAATCAGCATCTTTGTAATCTACGTGCTTAATTCCGTATTTTTTGAATCTACAATATTTCTTTTCAGATTTTGTATTGATATCAAGCGGAGTAAGGAATTTTACTTCAGATTCTCCTCCAGCTGAGGCTTGTTTAGCCATTTCGTCTATTGCCATTGTCTTGTCTTTTAAAAATAGGGTTAATAATTAAGCTTTAGCTGCTTTTACTTTTGCTCTTCTAGTTACAGCATAGTCAACAGCGTGTTTGTCTAGTTTTGTAGTAAGGTAACGGATTACTCTCTCGTCACGCTTGAATGCCAATTCTAAATCAGCAACTACAGAACCTTCACCTTTAAACTCGATTAAAGTGTAAAATCCGTTCTTTTTCAATTGGATCGGGTAAGCTAATTTTTTTAATCCCCAGTTTTCTTTAGCAACGATTTCGCAGTTCTTTTCTTTAATAAGATCTTCGAATTTTTTCACTGCTTCCTCCACCTGTGCATCAGATAGAACGGGAGTTAAAATGAAAACAGTTTCGTAATTGTTCATAATGTTAAAAAATTTGTTAATTATTTCGAGGTGCAAAAGTAGAGAATATATTTGTAATATGCAATACGAAAGCGAATGTTTCTGAAAAATTGTTGGTGGTGAATTGTTATCAGTTCATGGTTTTTGATTGTTGTTTTTTATAAATGAACTTTAAACCCAAAACCCTGACCTTTAGATACGATCGTCTTTTCTGATCTCCGTTAAAAAATTCACTTTGATGACATCGTATAAAGAATGTCGGCTTACCAAAATGGAGGCAATGGAAGAGACCATTCCCGCTAACATGAGATGAAATATCAGAGAATGTCGGTCTGTCATTTCCAGAACAATGATTGCTGATGTAAAGGGAGCTCTGGTAATTCCGGTTAAAAAAGCAACCATTCCTGCCAAAACAACAACATTGGTTTCATTCGGGCTTAAATGAATGAATCCTGAAATTACAGAACCAATACTTGCTCCGGCTGTTAAAGCAGGGGCAAAAATTCCTCCTGCGCCGCCGGAAGTGAAGGAAAGGGCAGGACCCAACATTCTTAAAACCGGAACGTACCAGTCTTCATGTTTTTCTGAAGTAAAAAGAACGCGTTCCATGATTTCTTTTCCGGAGCCTAATATTTCTCTGTTGATGAAAAAGGCTATAGAAGCGATGATCAGAGCGCAGAAAATTAAAAATGCTACGTTCGCACGGTCTGTTTTAAGTTTTCTTTTCTTCCAGTCATTCATTTTCAGCATAGTTACGGAGAGCTGACTGGCTAAAATTCCGGCAGTTCCGCCTACTAAAATGATGGGAAACATGACCATTAAAGAAACGTCGTTTGTTTTTGGATATCCCAAATACAGGTAAGAACCTGCCAAAGTCTGAGCCGTTAAACCCGCAATGATAACTGCGGTAAACAGAGCGGTTTTAAAGTAATTGATATGGGTTTTGGAAAGTTCTTCCACGGCGAAAACAATTCCGCCCAAAGGTGTGTTGAAAGCCGCTGCAAGTCCCGCTGCCGCACCCGTCATGATCATGTTTTTCTTTGAAATTTTCGGCCACCATTCGGGAAGGTATTCGTTTACTTTTCTGAAAACAGAACCTGCAATCTGAATCGTAGGACCTTCACGACCGACTGCACCGCCTCCGATAACCAAAACCAAAGAAGAAAGAATTTTAAAAACAATAATTTTTAAGCTTAGTAAACTTCGGATCTTTTTATGTTCTTTCGGGTTGGCTAATTCTACGGCTGCCATCACCTGCGGAATTCCGCTTCCTTTTGCATTCGGGGCAAATTCTTTTACGAGCCACCACGAGACAACAAAACCAATCGGGGCAATTATGAAGATCATCCACGAATGCCAATCCAGAATAAAATGCAGGAGATTTTCGCCCCATGCAAAAATCTTTGCATACATCACCGCCACAAAACCCGTAATCACAGAACCGATCCAGAATGGAATTGCCTGAAGCAGATTGTACTTCAGTTGTTCGTTTCGGATGTTATCGAAAGATTTTTTAAGAGATCTCCGGATGATGACTATTACTTTCAGCATTTAATTGTTGGTAGCAAGATTGATGATAAAAATAAGGAATTTATATTTCTTCTAAAAATTTTGCTGCCCATAAAGCGTTTTGTACAGAAAGTTCTTTAGGCAAGGCGAAGCTTAATAAGTCGTTTTTAATTTCCAGCTTAAAATCTTCATCAGGAAATGATTTTATAACTTCTTTTCTTCCGGAGTTTAAAAAGGATTGGGTTTTAAAAGGATCGCTTCCCAAAACATAAAAATCTTTAAAATCACGGTCTTTAAAATTACCAGTAAAGCTGCTGAATATTCCTGCAATTTTATCTGCCCATTTCTTCCTGCTGACTGAAATAAATCCAAAATCATCGCTTAATTTTTTCATTCCCCAGATTTGCAGACTGTCGTACGAAGTTGTTGTGCGTGCTCCTTTTGCGTTGGTTCCTATTTTGCTGACGATAAAGAGATAAAAAGAATTCTGTCTGTTGTTATCCGTAATGAAATAGCCTATTTTGGGAGCAAAAAGCGGTATTCCTTCACCGGAATTAAATTCATGAAAAGGGGAGTCTTTGATTTCAATAACGGCGATATCGTAGAGTTCAAAAAGTTTGTCATAAACCTCAAAAATCAGATTTTCTTCTTCTTTTGAAAAATCGAAAAGTTTTTTAACATTGAGTTTTCTGAAATCCAGTTCCACGGTGAAAAGTTTTTTTTAGTTTAGACAAACTGAGAATTAAAGTTAAATGTTAATTATTTTTTCATTAAATCTTGTATTTTGTTGACCATATTTTCTGCGTTGGTATTTTTTGGGTTTAATGCTAAAGATTTTTTATAATTTTCTAATGCTAAAGTATAGTTTTTAATTGAAAAATAACCTTCTCCCAAACTGTCAAAAGCATTCGCCGACTGAGGATTTTCTTTAGCATTTAACGCAAAAACTTTTACTGCCTCATTAAATCTGGAATTTCTCATTAAAATATAACCGATATTATTCAATGTGTCTTCAAAATTCCATTTTGAATGTTTTGCTTTAATGGAATAATAATTTTTTTCAGCATTTGGATTGTTTGGCTTAGCAAATTCATTAATAATTGATTCTTCTGCTAACAGAAAATTATCGGTTAAATTGTTATCCACGATGGATGCAATATGATTTATGATGTGATTTTGTTCTGGAAAAAAGTTATAACCGTTTGACATCATGATTATTGCCATATTATTTTGTGGATAAAATCTGAAAGCGCTTATATTTCCTCCAGAAAAGCCGTAAGACGAAATATTATTCACTTTATTGATTTCCCAGCCGTATGCAAAGACATCTTTTTTATTTCCATATTCAAATGGTTGCCACATCATGTCTTTTGTTTTTTGATTCAGAAAATCGTTTTTACTTAAATGGCTGCTCCATTTCAAAAATGCAGGTAAAGTTATAGCTATTCCGTTTCCGGGATATGCTTTTTTTCCTTCAACATCTTTAGATTTTACATATTTTTTAGTCTCCGAATCGAAATTATATTTTATAACACGGTTCGGAATTTTTTCAAGAGCATTTGACGAATAAACAACCTGATTTTTTACATCAGAAAATTGATTATTTAAAATAAAATCTTCAAAAGATTGTCCGGTAATTTTTTCAATAATCATAGAAAGAAGCATATAATTCGTTTGATTATATCTGAATTCGTTCCCTGTTGTAAAATCCATTTTCTCTTTGCTCAATCGTTCAATAGTTTTAGAACCTGAATATTCTGGCAGAATATCACTGAAAGCAATAAAATCCGGTATTCCGGAAGAATGAGCCAAGAGATTTTTTACCTTCACATTTTGCCATTCCTGTGGTAGATTTTCAACGTATTTTGAAACATTGTCTTCTAGAGAAAGTTTTCCCTGTTCAATCAGTTGAAAAATGCCAACGTCAGTCATTAATTTTGAAGTAGAATATATCCTGAACATTGAAGTTGGACTTACTTTTTTAGCGTCTTCCAAATTTTCCGTACCGTAATATTGCTCAAAAATTACTTTACTATCTTTTACAACACCAATTGCTAAACCGGGAATTTGATTTGCTTTAATGGCTTCTTTCACGTAATTATCAATTAATGTAAACTGATTGGTTTGCTGCGAAAAAGAGACGGCAGAAATATTTAAGACAAAAGTTGCCAGAAGAATTTGTTTCATATTTTGAGAATATAGGTTCTTGCTTTTATTTTAAGACAGTTAAAAAAAGCATTCTATTACATGGTTTGTCAGGATTTGGTATAAAATGCTACAAAGTTTTTCAAACAAAAAACCTCCGAAAAAAAATCGAAGGTTTTATATTGTAAAGATGTTTCGATAAGCTTAATATGACAATTGCATCATTTATCATTCATCATTTATAAATTATATTTCCGTATTCAGATCCCAGTTTTCAAGGTAATCATGAACATGTTTAAGCATCATTCCTCCCAAAGAACCGTCTACAACTCTGTGGTCGTATGAGTGAGACATGAACATTAAGTTTCTGATCGCGATTACATCTCCGTCTGGAGTTTCAAGAACGGCAGGTTTCTTAACGATGGCTCCGATTGCCAAAATTGCAACCTGAGGCTGAGGAATAATCGGAGTTCCCATTAAGTTTCCGAAGCTTCCTACGTTAGAAATAGTATATGTTGCGCCCTGAGTGTCTTCAGGTCTTAATTTTTTGTTTCTTGCTCTGTACGCTAAATCGTTGATTGCTTTTGCCAATCCTGAAAGTGATAACTGATCTGCATTTTTAATAACAGGAACGATAAGGTTTCCGTCCGGTAAAGCTGTTGCCATACCGATGTTGATGTTTTTCTTTTTGATGATGTTTTCTCCGCTGATTGATACGTTGATCATAGGGAAATCTTGAATCGCTTTAACAACTGCTTTCACGAAAATCGGCATGAACGTCAGTTTTTCACCTTCACGTTTTTCAAAAAGAGATTTGTTTTTATTTCTCCATTTTACAACGTTCGTAACGTCTGTTTCGATGAAAGAAGTTACGTGCGGAGCAATCTGCTTCGCTTTTACCATGTTTTCAGCGATGATTTTTCTCATTCTGTCCATCGGAATGATCTCATCACCTGCAGCAGCCGTAATCGTAGCAGCCGGAGCCGAAGTTGCAACCGGTTGTGGAGCAGATGCAGTTTGTACCGGAGCTGCCTGTTGAACTGGCTGGTTTCCTCTGTTCTTAACGTAAGCTAAAATATCTTCTTTGGTAATTCTTCCTTCCAGACCGCTTCCTTTGATGGTTTTCAGTTCGGTTTCAGAAATATTTTCCTGCTGTGCGATAGATTTTACAAGCGGCGAAAGATAAAGGTCTCCCGAAAACTCTGTTGAAGCAGCTACTTTTAAAGGTTCCTCAATGGTTTTTAAGGTTTCCGCGTCCGGAGCAGCCGCCGGAGTTTCCGTTTTTACTTCTTCTGAAGCAGTTTTTCCGCCTTCTCCTTCAATTTCTAAAATAGCAATGGCTTCACCTACTTTTGCAACTTCGTCTTTCTGTTTCAAAATCTTTACGATTTTCCCCGAAACGGGTGTCGGAACGTCTGAATCTACCTTATCTGTTGCAATTTCTACTACGGAATCATCCTCTTTTACGCTATCACCTTCGTTGAACAACCAGGAGATAATTGTCGCTTCCATAACACCTTCTCCCATGGACGGAAGCAATAATTTGTATTCTGCCATTTTTAATTTTTAGATTTTGACAAATATATAAAAAAAATCGATTTTTTTATGAAATATTAAATTTTAGAAAAATTCAATGTAAATATTTTCGCCCACGTTAAGTCCAAACAGGGATTTTGCCCCGTTTTTTCTGCTTCCTTTGTAGATGGTAAGCTCCAAAAGCTGACTGTCATTGAAGATTGCAGCAGACTGCCCGTGAAATTCTGTTTCCCGATCCCAGTCCGAAACCACTTCCGTATGACTCGAAAAGACTCTTGAAAGTGCTAAGTTTCTGAATTTTATCGTGAAACTTTCGTATCCTTTTGAGATGGTTTCAAAAAAATCTTTATTAATATTTGAGATTATATTTCCGAAATTATCAATGTAGGTAACTTCTCCGATGATCATCTTTTCGGATTCATTGTAAACAGGTTTCGGAAACAGAAGCTGTTTTGCAGAGTCTATTTTTCTTCCGATTACTTCGGGAAGTCCTCCGTTTGCCAGATGAACGGCTGCAGGAACAAAAACATCCGTAGAAGTAAAATTAACGATATCGTCGAAACGGTTGTTTAATGTAATTTCGTAAATGGCTTCAGGTTTAATATCAAAAAAGATTAAACTTAAAACGCCGTTATCCGCTGCCAAAAAGTAATGACCGTCGGATTTATATAAAATATTTTTCCTGTTTCTGTTGTGAAAACTGTCTACGGAAACAATATGAATAGTGCCTTTCGGAAAATGTTTGTATGCATTTCTTACGATGTAAGAGGTCTGTATAAGGTTAAAAGCCTGTATTTCGTGACTAATATCAACAATATTAACCTTCTGATTCAGAGAAAGAATGCTCCCTTTTACAGCGGCGACTCTGTAATCCAAATTTCCGAAATCTGAAGTGAGGGTTATAATTGACATTGATGGTTGTATAGAATGATAGAAATGCAAATTTATCTAAAATAAAAGGAATGCCGGAAAAATTATGGAAAAGAATTTGATATAAATTTCAAAAAAAGCTTTAAATTTAAAATCTAAAATTAATAATAATACTGCATGTTTGAATTGACATATGATCTTGAGGATATCGATGCGAAAATCTTCTACGGAGTAAACAACCAATTTTTCAACCTTATAAAATCTACTTTTCCCACTCTTAAAATCACTGGAAGAGATCACTATATTTTTGCGATGGGCAATCAGGAAGCTTTGGACATTTTTAAGAAAAAGCTCGATGATATTGTCAATTTTATTTCAAAAAATAATTCTATAGACCTGAAAGATGTTGAAAATCTTCTGAATATTAAAGATGAAAACGAAAAGCAGCTTGTTTTCGATCAGGATATCATTGTAAAAGGTGTTAACGGTAAAATCATCAAAGCCAAAACCACCAATCTTAAAAAACTGGTTAAGGAAACCGAGAAAAAAGATATGGTTTTTGCGATTGGACCTGCCGGAACGGGAAAGACGTATACGAGTGTGGCTTTGGCGGCAAAAGCTTTGAGGGATAAAACCGTTAAAAGAATTGTTTTAACAAGACCTGCCGTTGAAGCAGGGGAGAGCTTAGGGTTTTTACCGGGCGATCTTAAAGAAAAGCTGGATCCGTACTTACAGCCTTTGTATGATGCGTTACGCGACATGATTCCGCATGAAAAACTGGAAGGTTTTATAGAAAAGAAAGTGATTGAAGTGGCTCCTTTAGCGTTTATGAGAGGAAGAACTCTGGATGATGCCTTTGTAATTCTGGATGAAGCTCAAAATACAACACATTCCCAAATGAAAATGTTTTTAACGAGAATGGGGATGAATGCTAAATTTATCATCACCGGAGATCCGAGTCAGGTGGATTTACCTCCGAAACAGCAATCCGGATTAAAGGAAGCCATGAGAATTCTGAAGGATGTAAAAGAAATCGGATTTGTTCATTTAACAGAAGAGGATGTAGTAAGACACCCTGTTGTAAGAAAAATTATTCTTGCCTACAATGATGAGGAAAAAAGACAGCGAAACGATTAAACAATTTATCATAATATAATTGAAAAGCAGATTAACAGGTGTTGATCTGTTTTTTATTTTTTAAACACTTTATTGTAATCATTTTGATATTTAAAAAAAAGTGTTATTTTTGCGACTGATTAATAAAAAAACTATTAACTATGAAGAAATTATTTCTTTTGACAGCAGTCGCTGTTATGGGATTGAGCGCAAAAGCTCAGGAATTCAGATTCGGACCTAAAGCAGGATATTCTTATTCAACTCTTAAGCTTAAAGACAACTCAGATTCTGAAACATCAGATCCGTTACATACTTTTTACATCGGAGGTATTGCAGAATATAAAGTAAGCGACAGGTTTGGTTTACAGGGGGAACTTTTATATTCTCAACTTGGAGGGAAACTGAATATTGCAGAAGTTGATCCTAGTGATCCTACCAACTTTTTCAATGTTAAGGCAAAACAGACTTACCATACTTTATTGATTCCTGTTTCTGCTAAATATTTCATTACTGAAGGTCTTTCGGTTTCTGCAGGTGCAAGTTTTGGAGTTATCCTTTCTGCTAAACAAAAATATTCTGCAGATTTAGGATTAGGCGGTGTTATTCCGGGATTCGAAATCAACAGCAGCGATGAAGTGGATATCAAAGATCAGTTAAATACTTTGAATATTGCTCCATTCCTTGGTGCTGAATATATGCTGGAGAACGGATTATTCTTTGATGCAAGATACAATATGGGAGTATCTAATTTGGCAAAAGACGCTTCAAACGGAGAAAAGTTAACTAACAGCTTTTTACAGGTTGGAGTAGGATTCAAATTCGGAGGGAACTAAGAATTTATTCTCATAAAAAAATTAAAGCGGTACAGAATTTGTACTGCTTTTTTTCTGTATAAAATGCTACCACATTTTTATCATTAGAAAATTCAAAATTTAAAATTATTAAAATGAAAAAACTATTATTATTAGGTGCTTTTGCATTTCTGGGAGGTCTTACGCAGGCTCAGGAAGGTTTCAGACTGGGAGCTCATGTAGGTGCTCCGCTTGGAGATGCATCCGATGCGGCAAGTGTAACTCTGGGATTGGATGCAGCATATATGTGGAACATTACTAAAGGTCTTGATATTGGTGCTGCTACAGGATATTCACACTTTTTCGGAAAAGATAATGTAGATGATTTTGGTTTTGTTCCTATTGCTGTTTCCGGAAAATACAGATTTAACAAGATTCCTTTGTTTGTAGGATTGGATCTTGGAGCAGGAATTTCTACCAGAAACTATATCAACAGCGGATTGTATGTAGCGCCGAGAGTAGGATATCAGATGAAGAATACAGAACTGTATTTAGGATTTCAGAGTGTAAGCAGTAAATACAAAGGTCGTGGTCCTTATTGGTACGGTGACGACAGATTTAACTTCGGAGCGGTGAATTTCGGGGTAAATTTCTTCCTGAAGTAAAATTTTTTAAAATCAACTATAATGAACTCCGATTGCAAAATTGGAGTTTTTTTATTCAAAAAATTGTGAAAACGCTAAAAGCCTTTATTTAATAGCTTTTATTGTTGAAAATTGCTAAAAAATACCGATGATATTAATCACATTAACAAATTTTAATATTCACAGCCGTCACTGTAAATTTGCCGTCAGAAAGTATTAAAATTATTAAAAAAATGAAAAAGGTATTATTAGCAGGTGCTATTGCACTTTTCGGTTTATCTAATGCGCAAATCGCTAAAGGAACTACATATGTATCAGGAACTTTAAATTTTGCTGCAAGCGAAGATAACAATACAAATATCAAAACTAGTGATTTAACATTAGTTCCTACAATCGGACATTTCGTTGGAACAAACGTAGCAGTTGGAGTTGGTGTAGGTTATGCTTCAAGCGTAGCAAAAAACGAAGGTGCTGTTACTACAACTAAAAACACTCTTTCTGCATTTGTAGTAGAGCCTTTTGCAAGAAAATACTGGACTTTAGGTGAGAAATTCTACATCTTCGGTCAGCTTTCAGTACCAATGGCTTTCGGAAACGATAAGCGTGAGACTACTTTTGCAAACGCAACAACTACTACAGAAGAGAAATTCAATTCTTTCGGTGTTGCTGTGAAGCCAGGTTTAGATTATTTCTTAAACAAAAACTGGACTATCGAGGCTACTATCGGAGAATTCGGATACAGCAACTTCAAATACAAGAATGCTAAAAGTGTAGATAACTACAACTTCGGTCTTGATTTGGCTTCTGTTGGAATCGGTGTAAAATATGTTTTCGCAAAATAATAAACAAAGCATATAAACTAAAAAGTCCTGAGTTTTCTTGGGACTTTTTAATCTTTTAAAAATCTTTTAAAAATAAATTTTATAACTATGAAAAAACTATTATTAGCTGGTGCAATCGCATTTTTCGGATTATCTAACGCTCAGATGACTAAAGGAGACTGGGTAATCAGCGGAAACACAGGAATTGGTTTCAACAATATGGAAACTAAAACTAAGGTAAACGGTGAAACGTATGACGGTGTTAAAGTAAGCACTTTCGCTGTAACTCCATCTTTAGGTTATTTTGTAATTGATAAATTAGCTGTTGGGATTGATTTAGGTTTTACAAGTGTTACAACAAAAGATAGCGGTGATAAAAATACTGTTTCCAGCTTTTCTGTAATGCCAACTGCAACTTATTATTTTGCGAACAGCAGCAAAGTGGTTCCTTTTTTGGGAGCGGGTATTGGTTATGCTTCAAGCAAAACAAAAGAAACTATTTCAGGAACTTCAACAGATTATACTGCTGATGGTTTAGCTTGGAAAGTGAAAGGAGGAGTTACTTATATGGCAACTCAGTCTTTAGGGATTAACTTAGGAGTATCTTTCGATCAGTTCTCGAACAAAGAAACTTATTTCGGTACTGAATTTAAGAACAGAGTAAATACTTTCGGGGTAAACTTAGGTTTCTCTTATTTCATCAAAGCTAAGGCTCAGAAATCTGATAAATAATTCAATTTCTTTCATTACGATAAACAAAAAATCCGGTTCAGATATGAGCCGGATTTTGTATTTGTAAAACTTAAAGTCTTAGAACCATTCTTTTTGGTTTTGAACATAAGTTCTGTCAAATTCTTCATCAGATTTTGTAAGGTAGATGATCCCTTCAATTAATCCAATAAGACCTCCGATGCAAAGAAGGCTTAAAAGAAGTTGTATAATTCCTGCTTTCGTATAGCCTAAGTAGAATTTGTGTACTCCGAATCCTCCTAAAAGAATTGCTAAAATTCCAGCAGTTACTTTTTTTTCTGATTTGTAAGGTTGGTTGTAGTTCCCTTGTTTTTCGTTAAGTTCCATAATAATTATTTTTTAATCGTTTTTTTTGTGTTTTATTTGCCGAACATTCCGCCCATTCCAGGCATATTTGGCATTTTGCTCATCATCTGCATCATCTGTTTTCCTTGAGGACCCTGCATCATTTTCATCATTTTACCCATCTGATCGAATTGCTTCATCAATTGGTTAACATCCTCAATTTTTCTTCCTGCCCCTTTTGCAATTCTGTTTTTTCTCTGGGTGTTGATGATAGAAGGTTTTCTTCTTTCTTCAGGAGTCATAGAGTAGATGATTGCTTCAATATGTTTAAATGCATCATCGCTGATCTCAACATCTTTAATTGCTTTTCCAACACCAGGAATCATCCCCATCAAATCCTTCATATTCCCCATCTTTTTGATCTGGTTGATCTGTTTTAGGAAATCATCAAAACCGAATTCGTTTTTAGCGATTTTCTTGTGAAGTTTTTTCGCTTCCTCTTCATCAAATTGCTCTTGAGCTCTTTCTACTAAGGAAACAACGTCTCCCATTCCCAGGATTCTGTCTGCCATTCTTTCCGGATAGAAAAGATCCAGCGCTTCCATTTTTTCACCGGTAGAAATGAACTTGATTGGCTTTTCAACAACAGAACGAATTGTTAAAGCAGCTCCACCTCGAGTGTCACCGTCTAATTTGGTTAAAACAACCCCGTCAAAATTCAAAGTATCGTTGAATGCTTTTGCAGTATTCACAGCATCCTGTCCCGTCATGGAGTCAACAACGAAAAGTGTTTCGTTTGGCGTAATCACAGAATGAACAGTTTTAATTTCCTTCATCATCTGCTCATCGATTGCCAAACGACCCGCTGTATCCACGATCACTACATCATGACCGTTTGCTTTTGCAAAATTAATCGCATTCTGAGAAATGCTTGAAGGATCCATAGAACCTTCTTCCGTGAAAACCGGAACCCCGATCTGTCCGCCTAAAACTTTAAGCTGATCGATCGCAGCCGGACGATAAACGTCACACGCAACCAAAAGAGGTTTTTTATTTCTTTTTGTTTTTAAATAATTCGCCAGTTTTCCGGAGAAAGTAGTCTTACCGGATCCCTGAAGTCCAGCGATAAGAATTACAGAAGGCTTTCCTGAAAGATTAATACCTTCCTGAGAACCACCCATCAGATCTACCAGCTCATCGTGAACGATTTTCGTCATCAGCTGTCCCGGAGTAAGCGATGTAAGAACGTCCCGTCCTAAAGCTTTATCCTGAACTCTTTTGGTAAGATCCTTTGCAACTTTATAATTAACATCGGCATCCACCAATGCTCTACGAATTTCTTTTACGGTTTCCGCAACGTTGATTTCCGTGATTTTTCCACGTCCTGAAATATTATGCAGCGCTTTGTCTAATTTATCCTGTAAACTATTAAACATATGTATTGTAAATTATAGGTTTGCAAAAATAAGGAAATTTTTAGGATATAAAACCGTCTTCGACGTAATATTATATATAAGGAATAAATTTTATCAGATGATAAAAATCAAATATTATTAAAATCCGATAGAAAAAGTCTATTTTTGTGTTTAATTAAAATCAACCTAATAACTGTTAGGCAGAAATTAAATTTAAAATGAAAGCTAATCCAAATATTCTTGTTACAATATTGTTTTTTTTAACATTTTTAATTCATTTTTCACTCTGGAAATTTGTTTTTCATTTGGATGAAATTATAATCGTTAAGTTTTATCTATTCCTGAGTGTAATGTTTATGATGATGATTACACTTATTGTTTTAATAAATAGAGTGGCACCGGAGTTTTTAGGATTGTCTGTGATTGGATTAATTCTTTTGAAATTCGGATTAATGTATTTAATTAGAAAAAAACTGAACTTTGAAGTTATTCAAGGATATAAATTTCATTTTATATTGCCGTATTTTGTCCTGACAACACTGCTTACGTATTATGCCATTAAGCTCATTAATCATGATAAAAAACAGTAAAAATATTTATTGAAACTAGAAAAATTATTATATTTTTGCACAACGAAAAAAACCTATCAATGTTTAAGAAATTCGCAGTTTTATTCTACAGTATTTTTGTATTAAACTTAGTATCTGCACAGCATGGTGAAGCTAAAGCTGAGGCAGGTTCTGCTACTACAGAGCTTTCTGAGAAAGATAAAGTAAGTAAAGAAAATAAGGAGTATATCGATCATCACTTGTTGGATGCTCACGATTTTACATTGATGGTGGATAAAGAAGGTCACCATATAGGTTTTCCTCTTCCGGTTATTTTTTACGATAACGGTTTTCATGCTTTTATGAGTAATGCTAAGGAAGGGTTTATGCATGGAGAAACTACAGAAGTAGATGGTTCTTATTATAAACTGCATCACGAAAAAATTTATAAGACTGATGAACAAGGAAATTTGGCGGAAGATGAAGAAGGTCACGTAACATCAGAAAAAGTTTTAGATTTATCAATTACTAAAAGTGTACTTATTATCTTATTAACAGCAGTATTTATGTTGTTGCTATTCACCGGAATGGCTAGATCATATAAAAAATCAGCAGTTCCTACAGGTGCGGCAAGATTTTTAGAGCCTTTAGTTATTTTTGTAAGAGACGAAGTAGCTATCCCTAATATCGGACATAAGTATAAGAGATTTATGGGTTATTTATTAACTGTCTTCTTCTTTATCTTATTCCTTAACGTATTAGGATTGATGCCTTTCGGAATTAATGTTACAGGTAATATTACAATGACATTCTTCCTGGCAATCCTTACTTATTTAATAACTACATTCTCTGCTAATAAAGATTATTGGAAACATATCTTCTGGATGCCTGGAGTTCCGGTTCCAATGAAATTAATCATGTTGCCTATCGAATTATTAGGAACAATTACGAAGCCTTTCGCTTTAATGATCCGACTTTTTGCCAACATGACTGCTGGACACATTGTAGTAATGAGTTTGATCGGATTAATCTATGTATTTAAAAATGTAGTGGCAGGAGTTGCATTCCCTTTCTTAACATTAGTAATTTATTTGTTAGAAGTGTTGGTTGCATTCTTACAAGCTTATATTTTTACAATGTTATCTGCTTTGTTCATTGGAATGGCAGTACAGGAGCATGAGCATGAACACCACGCTGCTCACTAATTTGAAAGTTTAAAATAATTATCAGAAACAAATTTTTTAAAATTATATATTATGGAAATCCCTAAAATTGTAGGTGCTGGTATCGTAGTACTAGGTGTAGGTATCGGTCTTGGTAAAATCGGAGCTGCTGCTCTTGAAGCTATCGCTAGACAACCTGAGCAATCTGGAAAAATCCAAACAGCTATGCTTATCGCAGCTGCACTTGTAGAAGGTGTTGCGTTTGCTGCTCTATTCGCGGTAAACTAATTAAAATTAAACCACTATCCGTAACGGTTGGTTACAGGTAGTGGTTATTTAAGAAAAAAAGTAATAATTATTTATACATTTATATAATGGAATTAATTCATCAGTTTTCATCAGGATTATTTATTATCCAGTCTGTTATCTTTCTGGCATTGTTATTCTTGTTAGGTAAATTCGCTTGGAAACCTATTTTAAAATCTATTAATGATAGAGAAACTTCTATTGTTGACGCTCTTAATCAGGCTACTTTGGCAAGAAAAGAGATGGAAACTTTAAAAGAGGATAACGAAAGAATTATTCGTGAGGCTAAAATCGAAAGAGATGCCATCCTTAAAGAAGCAAGAGAAATCAGAGATAAAATCGTAGGTGAAGCTAAAGATGTTGCTAAAGTAGAAGGAGATAAAATGATTGAAGCAGCTAAGCAAACCATCAATGCTGAGAAAAATGCTGCAATGGCAGACATCAAAACTCAGATTGGTACTTTATCTGTAAACATCGCAGAATCTATCCTGAAGCAGAAGTTAGACAATAGCGAAGCTCAAAACGAATTAGTTCAAAATTATTTAAACAAATCAAACCTTAACTAAGAATGCTTACATCGAAAGTAGCTAAAAGATACGCACAAGGTTTACTTGACTTCACCAACGAATCAGGTCAAACGGCTACTGTATTTTCTGAAATGAAAGATGTAGTAAAGATCATGAAAGAGTCTGCGGACTTAAATAAATTTTTCATGACACCTTACATCGATTCTAAAAAGAAAGTAGAAGTAGCAAACGAAATTTTCAAAGGTTTATCCGTTTCTTCAAAGAACCTGATTACTTTGGTAATCAAGCACGGTCGTGAAAACCAGTTGAAGAATATTGCTCAGGAGTTTATCAACAAAGTTGAAGATATCAATGGAGTACAGAGGGTAACGGTAACTACTGCGACGCAGCTTTCAAAAGAAAACCTTGAGGAAATTTTAAGAAATTCCAATCTTGTTAACACCGCTGCAAACTTTGATTTGCAGTTGAATATAAAGCCTGAAATTTTAGGAGGTTATATTTTAAGAGTTGGAGACCAGCAAATAGATGCTTCTGTGAAGTCTAAACTTAACAGTATTAAAAAAGATTTTCATTTAAATTAAGAAAAAAACAACCATACAATGGCAGAAATAAATCCGGCAGAAGTATCTGCGATCTTAAAACAGCAATTGGCCAACTTCGATACTCAATCAAACGTTGAGGAAGTAGGTACAGTTTTAACCATCGGTGATGGTATTGCTCGTGTATACGGGTTAGAAAACGTACAATACGGAGAGTTGGTGAAATTTTCTAGTGATGTAGAAGGTATTGTACTAAACCTTGAAGAAGACAACGTAGGTGTTGCACTACTTGGTGAAAGTAAATTAGTAAAAGAAGGAGATACAGTAAGAAGAACAAACAGAATCTCTTCTATTAAAGTAGGAGAAGGAATGTTAGGAAGAGTAGTGGATACTCTTGGTAACCCTATCGATGGTAAAGGTCCTATTACTGGGGATTTATATGAAATGCCATTGGAAAGAAAAGCTCCCGGAGTTATTTACAGACAGCCGGTAACTGAACCTTTACAGTCAGGTATCGTTGCAATCGACTCTATGATCCCTGTAGGAAGAGGACAGAGAGAGCTTATCATCGGTGACAGACAGACAGGTAAAACTACTGTTGCGATCGATACGATCATCAACCAAAAAGAATTCTTTGATGCAGGTAACCCTGTATATTGTATATATGTTGCTATCGGACAGAAAGCGTCTACTGTAGCACAAATCGTTAAAACACTTTCTGATAAGGGAGCTTTGGCATACACGGTAATCGTTGCGGCTAACGCATCGGATCCGGTTCCTATGCAGGTATATTCTGCAATGGCAGGAGCGGCGATCGGTGAGTTCTTCAGAGACACCGGAAGACCAGCTTTGATCGTTTATGATGATTTATCTAAACAGGCAGTTGCTTACCGTGAGCTTTCTTTACTTTTAAGAAGACCACCGGGTCGTGAGGCATATCCTGGAGACGTTTTCTACCTTCACTCAAGATTATTGGAAAGAGCTGCGAAAGTAATCGCGGATGACAATATCGCAAGACAGATGAACGATTTACCTGAGTCTTTAAGACCAATCGTAAAAGGTGGTGGTTCATTAACGGCACTTCCAATCATTGAAACTCAAGCGGGTGACGTTTCTGCATATATTCCTACCAACGTAATCTCTATTACAGACGGACAGATCTTCTTGGAGTCTGATCTATTCAACTCAGGGGTTCGTCCTGCGATTAACGTAGGTATCTCTGTATCCAGAGTAGGAGGTAACGCTCAGATCAAATCAATGAAAAAAGTTTCTGGAACACTTAAATTAGACCAGGCTCAGTATAAAGAATTAGAAGCGTTTGCTAAGTTCGGTTCAGACCTTGATGCTGCTACATTAGCGGTAATCTCTAAAGGGGAAAGAAACGTGGAAATCCTTAAGCAGCCGGTAAACTCTCCACTTCCGGTAGACAGCCAAGTTGCAATGATCTATGCAGGAACAGAAAACTTATTGAGAAACGTTCCTATCAGAAAAGTAAAAGAATTCCAGATAGAATACATCGAGTTCCTAAGATCTAAGCATCCGGATACAATGGCTGCCATTAAAGCAGGAAAAATTGATGATTCAATTACAAGTGTTCTTAAGCAGGCTGCTAACGATCTAGCTGCAAAATATAACTAAAAATTAGTTGATGGTTTTTGGTTGATAGTTGACAGAATTTTCTAAAACTAGCAACCAACAACCGACAACCAACAACTAACCCAATATGGCAAACTTAAAAGAAATACGAGGCAGAATTACGTCAATTTCATCTACGATGCAAATTACCCGTGCTATGAAAATGGTTTCCGCTGCGAAACTTAAAAAAGCACAGGATGCAATCGTAATGTTAAGACCTTATTCTGAGAAATTACAGGAACTTATCCAGAATGTAAATTCCAGTTCAGATCCTGATCAGATTTCTGTTTACGCTCAGAAAAGAGAAGTAAAAAGAATACTTTTCATCGCTATTACTTCAAACAGAGGTCTTGCCGGAGCTTTTAACTCTTCCATCGTTAAGGAACTGAATGCACAGTTTCAAAACAAATCTCAATACGAGGTGGAAGTTCTTTCTGTTGGTAAAAAAGCTTTTGATGCTGTAAGAAGAACGCGTACGGTGTATGCAAACGAAAGTGCTGTGTATGATAACCTGAACTTCGATGCGGTAGCTCATATTGCAGAAGCAGTAATGGGCAGCTTCAAAGAAGGTAAATTTGATGAAGTTTATTTAATTTATAATAAATTCGTTAATGCTGCCACTCAGGAAGTAACTACAGAACAGCTTCTTCCGATCTCAATGCCTGAAAATACAGAATCTCAGGTAGAAACAGATTATATTTTTGAGCCAAACAGAGAAGAAATCTTAGATAACCTTATTCCTAAGTCAATCAAGACTCAGGTTTTCAAAGCAATCCTTGATTCAGTAGCTTCTGAACACGGAGCGAGAATGACGGCGATGCACAAAGCAACAGACAACGCTCAGGCTTTGAAAAACGATTTGGTAATTTTCTACAACAAAGCAAGACAGGCTGCCATTACAAACGAAATCTTAGAGATCGTTTCCGGAGCAGAAGCCTTGAAAAATTCGTAAAGAATTATTTTAACACAATATTAAAGCATCGTAGATCACGATGCTTTTTTTGTTATTTTTATTTTGTATATATTTGTAGAACTAAATTTATATAATTTCTAAATGGACTCGGACATAGTCAGGCTTTTGCTGGCCTTATTACTTGTTTTACTTAATGGCTTTTTCGTAGCCGCAGAATTTTCAATTGTTAAAGTTCGTTATTCACAGATTCAGATAAAAGCCGCAGAAGGGAATTCTATGGCAAAACAGGCAGAGCATATCATCAAGCATCTTGATGAATATCTTTCGGCTACACAGCTTGGTATCACGTTGGCTTCCCTGGCTTTAGGTTGGGTAGGAGAAAGCGCGTTACACCATATTGTAGAAAATATTTTCCATTCGCTTAGTATTGATCTTAGTCAGGCAACCATCACTTCCATTTCGGTGATTACAAGTTTTGTACTGATTACGATCATGCACATTGTTTTCGGAGAGCTTATTCCGAAATCCATTGCCATCAGAAAATCAGAATCTACTACAATGGCGACTGCAATTCCGTTGAGAGTTTTTTATACGGTTTTCAAGCCTTTTATCTGGTTGATGAATTTAATGTCGAATACCTTTTTAAGACTCGTAAAGATTCATCCGGCTTCTGAGCATGAAATTCACTCTACAGAAGAACTTCAGCTTTTGGTAAAACAATCTGCCGACAGCGGAGAAATTGAAGAGGAAAATTATGAGATCATTAAAAATGCATTTGATTTTACAGATCATTCTGCAAAACAGATCATGGTTCCGCGTCAGAACATTACTTCCATCGATTTTGAAGAAGATATTAATGAAATAATCAATAAAATCATGGAAAGCGGATATTCCCGTATTCCGGTCTACGAAAATTCTATTGATAACGTGATTGGTGTTTTGTACACTAAAGAAATCATCAGAGAATTTGTAAAAAGAAAAGGCGAACTGAATCATGATGATCTGAAAGAACTGATGCGTGATGCATTTTTCGTGGTGGGAAGTAAAAAGATTTCAGACTTACTGAAAATTTTCCAGCAGAAAAAACAGCATTTGGCGATTGTTATTGATGAATTCGGAGGAACAGAAGGAATCATTACTCTTGAAGATATTTTGGAGGAGCTTGTAGGAGAAATTCAGGATGAAGAAGACGATGAAGAAAAAATTGTAGACAAGATCGGAGAAAATACATACTGGGTTCAGGCAACACAGCCTTTGGACGAAATCAATGAATTCATTCCTAAAAAACTGCCGCTTTCCGAAGAAAGTGAATACAATACATTAGCAGGCTTTATTCTTCACGCTTTAGCCGACATTCCGGAAGAAAATCAGGAATTTGATCTGGAAAATTATCATTTCAAGATTCTTAAAATGAACAATAAGAGTGTTGAAATGGTAGAGCTGGTATATGAAGAACCCAACAGCATTAGTGATCTTGCCGAAAAAATAGGAGAAGTTTAATCTATTGTAAACCATGTAAAAATGATTTTTTATAACAGCATAAAAGATTACGAAGATCCGAAACGTCAGTACGAAGAAGAAGTTCTAGTATTGGATGAGACCGATGAAGTCTATAAATTGGTTTTGCATAACGATGACGTTCACACATTTGATTATGTTATTGATTGTCTGATCGAGATTTGCAAACACACCTTAGAGCAAGCCGAGCAATGTACAATTCTCGTCCATTTTAAAGGGAAATGCACGGTAAAAACAGGCTCAATGGATCTTTTGAAACCTATGCATGAAAAACTGCTATCAAGGGAATTAACAAGCGAAATCGTATAAAATTGATCAGCTCCGACCATCATCGGAGCTTTTTTTATGAGAGCAATCAATTATCAATTCATTAGAAGCCATAAGCTAAAAGGGGAATTTATGATCCTGTGTTTTTGTACAGTATTTTTTCTGAACAATTTCAGCTTTTAATATTTATTTGCATTCAAGTAAAATAGTATATTTGTAAAAACTATAAAGAAACAAAAACAATGCTTGTAATAGGAATTGCAGGAGGTACAGGCTCCGGCAAAACTACGGTTGTTGATAAGATCATTCAGCAGCTTGATATCGAAGGAATGAACATCCTTTCACAGGATAACTATTATCATGATAATCATAATCTTACATTGGCAGAAAGAGAAGCCTTAAATTATGACCATCCCAAATCCATCGATTTTGACCTTCTGATAAAACATGTAAAAGCTTTAAAAAATAACGAATCAATCGAGCAGCCGATTTACAGCTTTGTAACGCATGGAAGAACAGGAGATCACGTTACCGTAGAACCTAAAAATGTATTGGTAGTAGAAGGTATCCTTGTTCTTACCAACAAGGAATTATTGAAGGAATTTGATCTTAAAGTTTTTGTACATGCAGATTCGGACGAAAGGCTTATCAGGAGGATCAGAAGAGATACACAGGAAAGAGGAAGAGATCTTAACGAAGTATTACACCGTTATCAGACAACTTTGAAGCCGATGCATCAGGAATTTATTGAACCTTCCAAAAATGAAGCGGATCTTATCATCCCGAATATGAGACAGAATTCCGTTGCGATAGATTTTTTAACCACCGTTATTAAAAACTCGTTGAGAAAACACTAGAAATGAAAGATAATAAGCTTATTAAAGACATTCAGCCCAAGTCTGAAACATTCAAACTTATTCAGAAATATTTTTTGAATAAATATACCATTACAATCTGTCTGTTTCTGGTATGGATGATTTTCTTTGATAAAACTTCCTTTCTTGTCATCAATGAACTGAACGGCGAAATCAGCAAATACGAAGAACAGCTTCAATACTATAAAACCGAATACGAAAAGAACGATGCGTTTTATAAAAAGCTGATGAACAACAAATCTGAAAAAGAAAAATACGCAAGAGAAAACTACTTCATGAAAAAGCCGGATGAAGAAATTTTTATTCTGGTAGTTGACAGCGCAAACGCGAAAAAATAATTTTTTTTAATGAATTGTCAATAATGAATTTTGCTTCGCAAGTAGATTTTAAAAAATGATTTTTCGTCATTTATCATCATTGAAAAACCTTTGCGTTAGGATTATAATCAAGTAAAAATTGATGAATAAAATCGGATTGACTATTGACCATTCACAAATTCATACAAAAACTATGTCAAATACAGCCTGGGAAAATTTAGTAAAAAAACAGCTTAAAACAGACGATATTTATCCAATCCTTACCAAAGAAAATCTGGAAGGAATTGTGGTGAAACCTTTCTACGATTCTGTGCAGGAACCATTGGTAAATCTGCCGAAAATTGAAGAAAGCACCCATTTGGTAGCAAAATATCATGAAAGTTTAGAAGAAGACGTTTTTGCATTTATTTTAGACCAAAATGTAGAAAATCTCGAGCAGAAAACAATTTTCATAAACAATGAAGAGTTGGCGGGACACATCAGTCCCGAAGAACAGGATCAGTACTTTTCACTAATTGATGTTTTTGATGAAAAACAAGCTGTAATTAACGATCAGTTGGTCAAAGAATTACTCGCAAAACAGTTCAGAAGAAATATTTGTATAGATATTTCCCTTCATCAGAACGCTGGAGCCTCTATTGTTCAGCAATTAGGAATTGCTTTGGCAAAAACAAAAGAACTTGTAGAAATCTATGGTTCAGAAATTGTAAACAAACTCATCTTCAGAATAGCAGTTGGTGGAAACTATTTCTTCGAAATGGCAAAACTGAGAGCCTTTAAAATAGTTTTCAATCAATTGTCAAAAGAATACGATCTTGACGAAATTCCCTACATTTTTGCAGAAACTTCCCTGAGAAATAAAGCCGTTTCCGATAATGAAAACAACCTGATCCGCTCTACTCTTGAACTGGCTGCAGCCATGATCGGCGGTGCAGATGCCGTTTTCAGCAATAATTATCTGGTAGAAAAAAGTACCGAAAATTCAGAAGAAATTTCTTTCAAACAGCAAATTGTTCTTGCGTATGAAAGCATCATCAATGTTTTTGAAGATGCATCTAACGGAAGTTATTATGTAGAAGATATTACTCGGCAGATCGCGGAAAAATCTTGGGCATTTTTTGTGGAAATAGAGGAGAACGGAGGTTATCTCGAGCTTTTGAAGCAGGGAACTGTTCAGAAAAAAATCTACGATCACGCCATTGAAGAGCAGAAGTGGGTGGAAGAAGGAAAAATAAAGCTGATCGGCGTTAATTTATACCCGAAATTAGACGTTAAAAAGTCTATTGAGGAACTTTATAACGAAAAAGAAATTAAATCCGTTCGCTGGGCGGAAATGTTTGAATAATTTTTGAAAATATCATGAAAAAAAGTTTATTAATTTTCTTTTTGATGCTTTTCGGGTTATGTTTTTCACAAGTCGAAAAAGATTTATATGGAAAATGGATGGGAGTGGATCAGGGTGAAAAAGGTTTTGTGACGTTTTATCCAGATGGATTCATATCATTTAACTTCGGAAGTGATAATATTGACGGGAAAAATTTTATTATTCCTGAAGGTGATTTTAAAGGAAAAGTTGGTCAGATAAAATATAAAGTAGATTTCTCTAAAAAACCATTTAAAATTACTTTAATTATTTATTTTAAAAATGGGGATGAACTTATTAGTGGAGAATTTAATAAAGGACTTATTGAATTCACTAAAAAAGATGAAATTCTATTTTATATGGACACTGAGCAAAAAAATCCTGAAAAGATAGATCCATTATCACCAGATACAATGCTGTTCAAAAAAGAATCTGATTTGTAACTTAGTATGAAAGAAAAATTAGTTGATTTATTCGAATATACTTATCATTTCAACAAAGAAATGATTAAAATTATTTCTGAAAATCTTGAAAAGGTTGATGAAAAAACAATCAGTCTTATCAATCATACTTTAAATGCCCAACAAATTTGGAATTCCCGGATTTTAAATGAAAAATCTTTTGAGGTTTGGCAGATTAATCCTTTTGAAAATTTAAATGGGATTAATCAGCAAAACTTTAATAAAAGTCTTGAAATTGTTCAGAAATTTGATCCGGATCAAAAAATAGAATATCAGAATTCAAGAGGAAAAAAGTTTGAAAACACAGTTTTAGAAATGCTTTTTCAGGCAATTAATCATTCCACTTATCACAGAGGACAAATCAATTCTTTATTGAAAAAAAATGGAATTACTCCTATTTTAGCGGATTACATTTTTTATAAAAGATAAAAAACTTTGAAAAAAGAAATTTTATATCAGGAAATTCAGCAATTTATCAATGCAAATCTAAACGCAGATTTGCATTCTTTGTTATTAAAAAAATCCCCGTTTCCGGAAGTTTCTATACAGGAAATTGTTCAGCAGATCAAAGGAAGACAGGTTGCACAGAAGAAATTTCCGTTTCTGCTGAAAGAAGGAATTATTTTTCCGCCACAACTGAATTTAGAACAGTCTTCCTCCGAAAAAACAGCATTGTACAAATCTGAGATCTTAAAAGGTAAGAAGTTCATCGATTTAACCAGCGGCTTTGGAATTGATGCCTATTATTTATCAGAAAATTTCGAAGAAATAACTTTGGTGGAACAAAATGCTGAACTTCTGGCAATTGTTGAACACAATTGGAGCGTTTTAGGAAGGAAAGCAAAGTTTGTCAACCAGAACCTCGAAGATTTTTTAAATGAAAATAAAGAAACTTACGATGTCATCTATCTTGATCCGGCGCGAAGAGACAATCATAAGAATAAAGTTTTCCTTTTGGAAGATCTTTCGCCTAATATTCTTGAAATTCAGGAAAAATTATTGTCGATTTCAGCAGAAGTTGTTATAAAACTTTCACCATTAATTGATCTGAAATATTTGGTATCGGTTTTATCAAACATTTTCAGGATTGATATTATTGCCTTGAAAAACGATGTCAAAGAAGTCGTCGTATTTCTGTCAAACCAAAATTCAGACAAAATTATCTGTCATTGTGTAAACCTTGAAAGTGAAGAATCGATGTTTACATTCACATTTGGAGATGAAGAAACTACTGTTGCAGAGTTTGGTGAACCAGAAAGATACATCTACATTCCCAATAATTCGATTTTAAAAGTCGGAATTTTTAATGTAATCTCAGAAAAATTCAGATTAAAAAAATTACATCCGAATACACATCTTTACACGTCAAATCAAAAGATAACTGATTTTCCAGGAAGGATTTTAGAGATGGAAGTTATTGAAGCTAAACAGATTGTTAAGAAAAGTCAGTTCAATATCATTTCAAAAAATTATCCTCTAAAACCTGAAGAAATTAAGAAGAAATACAATCTGAAGGACGGTGGAGAAAATTATCTTATTTTTACACAATCCAAAAAAGGAAAAATTATACTAAAATCAGTATAAAAATGTTGCCGAAAAAAATAGGAATCCTTAATTTTGGACAATTAAAAATTAATAAGAATCGTGTTTGTTAATCTATGCAAAATGATTCTGCTGATCTTAAAAAAATAAATTTTACATATGAAAAAATTAGTTATATGTTTAGCTCTTGCTACTGTTGCTGTAAGCTGTAAGAAAATTCAGGCCGGAGGGAACAAAAATACCTTGAAACTTGAAGAAGGAGCAGAAAGATATTCAGACGATCCTCAAGGTGAAGGTCATGGTCACGAAGCTGCCACAATGCATACAGAAGAGGCAACTGCAGAAAAGCACGAAGCCGAAGCTCCAAAAACAGACAGTACAGCAACTGCAAAACCTGCCGAAGCTAAAGAAGCTCCAAAAGCTGAACACTAATTAAAAGTACCATATAAAATCTCCCGCAGCAATGTGGGAGATTTTTTT
>NZ_JAULSJ010000029.1:0-55557 GCF_030518295.1 Chryseobacterium urinae
AATTTTCTTCGTTTTTAATTCACTAAAAATAAAAGACTGCCCCAAAAGAAGCAGCCTTTCCGATTTTATATCTAACAATATTTATAAATACTCTTTAGGAACTTCAATTCCGTTCTTTTTCATGTATTCTACCAGATCATTATACTTATCTTCAAAACCGTTCCCGCATTTATCAGAAATACTGCATACATCAGAAGGTTTAATTTCTAAAATATCCGAAATTTTAGTTAAGATTTCCAGATTGATCTTCACTTTAGAATTTTCAATATCAGAATAGGCTTTCTGAGAAATCCCCATCTCAAAAGCCATATATTCCTGAGTAAAATCCTTACTCCGTCTTATTTTCCTGATGTTTTGTCCACATATTTTCATCTCTCTTGTTTTTAGTAGTTTTCGGTATATTTTAGAAGTATATCTATTAGACTTACACAAAGTTAGTAAATACCTTTGTCAAAACATTATTACACTACATGATATTTAAATATTACCTTAAAATTTGTTTGTAGAATTAGGCTTTAATAGAAAAATATCAACTTCAGTACAACACAATAGGAATTATGGAGACGCAAAAATTTAATTATGACAATAATATTGTCAGAGCATTCCTCTATGCTACAATCGCATTCGGTTTGGTGGGTTTTTTACTCGGGCTTACTGCTGCGCTGATGCTTTTTTATCCTGAGCTTCCGGAATTTTTATTCGGAACCGATGATACAACGATTAAAAGTTTAGTATCTGGAAATATTCAGGGACTTATTAATACTCAGGGAGCTTTAGGTTTCGGGAGAATCAGAATGCTGCATACGAGTGCTGTAATTTTCGCTTTCGTCTGTAATTCCTTTTTCTGCGGTGCATATTACAGTATGCAGAGACTTCTTAAAACAAGAATGTACAGCGACACTTTATCATGGATTCATTTCTGGACATGGCAGATCATGATTGTTTCTGTGGTTATCACTTTCCTTATGGGAATCAACACCTCAAAAGAATATGCAGAACACGAATGGCCGATTGATATTTTAATTACCATTTCATGGGTTATTTTCGGGATCAATATGTTCGGAACCATTGCCAAAAGAAGGGTGCGACACCTTTATGTAGCCATCTGGTTTTACATGGGAACGTGGCTTGCCGTAGCGATGCTTCACATCTTCAATAATCTTGAAGTTCCGTTGTCTTTCACTACATGGAAATCTTATTCCATCTACGCAGGAGCTAAAGATGCTTTGGTTCAGTGGTGGTACGGTCATAATGCGGTAGCGTTCGTACTCACAACTCCGGTTCTTGGTTTAATGTATTATTTCTTACCAAAAGCGGCAGACCGACCTGTATTTTCATACAAATTATCAATCATTCACTTCTGGTCTCTGATCTTCGTTTACCTTTGGGCAGGACCACACCATTTACAATATACTGCGCTTCCTGCTTGGGCGCAGGCGGTGGGAACAGGTTTCTCCATCATGCTGATCGCTCCGTCTTGGGGAGGAATGCTGAACGGATTGCTGACTTTGAGAGGAGCTTGGGACAAAGTAAGAGAAAATCCTATCTTAAAATTCTTCGTTGTTGCGGTAACCTGCTACGGTATGGCAACCTTTGAAGGTCCGCTTTTAGCAACAAAATCTTTAAATAAAATTGGTCACTATACAGACTGGGTAATCGGTCACGTACACATCGGAGCATTAGGATGGAATGGTTTCATGGCTTTCGGTATCGTTTATTATCTGATTCCCGTAATGTGGAGAACACAGCTTTGGTCCAGAAAACTAGCCAACTGGCATTTCTGGCTGGGAACTTTAGGAATTATTTTCTATGCGGTTCCAATGTATATTTCAGGATTTACTCAGGGATTAATGTGGAAACAGTTCAATCCGGACGGAACTTTAGTTTGGAAAAACTGGCTGGATACCGTAACTGCAATTATTCCTTACTATAAAATGAGATTCTTAGGAGGCCTGTTCTATATTTCAGGAGCCATTTTAATGGTGGTGAATGTTATCAAAACCGTCAGAGCAGGATCTTTCCAGAAAAACGTTCCGGCAGAAGCTCCGGCACTGGCAAACATCGGATCTGCGAGAAAAGAAGGCGAAGGAATCCACTTATGGATCGAAAGAACCCCGAGAGTTATGGCAATATTAGCTTTCATAACCGTAGCCATCGGAGGTTTGGTAGAAATTATTCCGACATTAACCTTAAAACAGAGTGTTCCTACCATTACCGCAGTAAAACCTTACTCACCGTTGGAACTGGAAGGAAGAGATTTATACATCCGCGAAGGCTGTAACGCCTGTCACTCTCAGATGATCCGCCCTTTCCGTGATGAGATTGTAAGATTTGAAGGCAAAAACGGACAGTATTCCAAAGCAGGAGAATTTGTTTACGACAGACCATTCCTTTGGGGATCTAAAAGAACAGGACCGGATCTGCAGAGAGAAGGTGGAAGAAACCCGGATTCATGGCATTTCAAACATATGTATAATCCAAGAATTACCTCAGCGGGTTCTATCATGCCGCGTTTCCCTTGGCTGATAAGCAATACACTGGACAGAACAAAGACGGTAGACAAGATGAAATTAATGAAAAATTACTTTGACGTTCCTTATTCAAAAGCAGAAATAGATTCCGCAAACCAATGGGCAGACAATCAGGCAAATGGTATTGTGAAAAGAATTTATTCTGAAGCGAAAGATGTAAAAGATCAGGTGGAAAAAGACCGTGCTGCAAAAGGCGCATCCTTTGTTCCATTGGAAAAAAGAGAAATCGTAGCCATGATTGCTTATCTGCAAAGATTGGGAACAGACATCAAAACCACTCAGATTCAAACTGCAAGTGCAGAATAATTTAAATTAAATTGACATGAAAACAAGAACCCCGATTTCAATCTACATTCTCGTAACAGTAGGTTTAACGATTATGGCGTTCGAAATGTTCGCGCACGATTCAGGATATTTTTCTTCACCTTTTTTCTGGGGATTAATGCTTATTGCCATTATTCTTCTTCTCATCATGAATTCCATCGGAGATTTAATTGAAGGTGAAAATTTTAAGAAATTATCTGACGAAGAAAAAGCAGCCTATATTAAAGATAAAAATACACCTTACTTTCAGAAACTCTGGAATTCGGCATTCAAAAAGCAGTCTGCAACAGAGGAAAAAGATATTCTTATCGATCACGGATTCGACGGAATTACGGAGCTGGACAATTCTCTTCCAAAATGGTGGATCGGTTTATTCTACTTCGGGTGTATTTTCTGTGCGGTATATCTAATTGCTTTTACCTTTACAGATTATGCGCATCCGGATGCAGAACTGAATGCAGAAACCAAAACAATGCTTGCTTCTATTGCCGAGTTTGAAAAAACCGCACCGCAGGTAACACTGGAAACTGCAAAATACAGCGCAGACAATATTGCGGAAGGTCAGGAATTATTTAAAACAAACTGCGTAACCTGCCACGGAGAAAACGGAAAAGGCGGAATCGGTCCTAACCTTACAGACACACACTGGATTAATGTACAACAGAAAAGCCTGTTTAAAAACGTAATCTGGATGCTGGAAAACGGTTCACCTAATAATCCTACGATGAGACCTTTAATTAAAGAAGGAACCATTACCGGAAGAGATGCCGAAAAAATTGCAGCCTATATTTACCATATCAATCAGGAAACCCCTCCTATTACTCCGGCTCAGGGCGGTGCTGCCCCACAAGGCGAACAGGTAAAATGGGAGAACGGAAACGAATAAAAAATAATTATCTCAACACTTAAACCATGCCAAGCCCCCTATCCATACACTAACTAAACATTTTGAATTTTCATTTTTGCTAAACCTTTTCAACAGAAAAATGATTAAGAAGGGGGCTTTTTAAACAATTCAAACCCGAGCCTTGACTGCCATTTTCAACTATTCACTTGACAATAAACTAAACTAAATTCCATAATTGGCAGTCGAGGCAGGGTTTTTGTATTAAGAAAAAGTGTACCACAACATAGTAACAGTACGGTAAGTATTGTTATATTTGTTATAAACCCGATCACTTTTGAAACTGAAAATCAATAAAAGAAAACTCTTAAAGCGTTTTGCAATTACCATTATATCCATACTGGTATTTTTTTCGTTATTAGTACTTAGCTTAAGACTTCCTGTTGTTCAGAACTTTATCAAAGACAAACTGGTTGTTTATCTGGAGAAAAAGATTAAAACAAAAGTTAGTCTCGAAAGAGTCTACGTCGGCTTTCCCAACAGTCTTGTGATGGAAAACCTTTATCTGAAAGGTCAGGATATCGACACCCTTTTGGCGGTAAAAAAACTGGATGTGGGTTTAAATATGCTTAGACTCATCAACTCCACCGCAGATATTACGTCTGTAGATCTGGAAGGAGCAAGAGCCAATGTAGTGAGAAAACCCGACGGAAAATTTAACTTCGATTATATTCTGGATGCTTTTGCAACAAGCGATAAGGAAGAAAGTGCGTCCAAACCGTTCATTATTTCTTTAGATAAAATCAATCTGAAAGACATCGGTGTTACCTTCAACGATCAGCAATCCAGAAATGATATTCAGCTTTACTTTAAATCTTTTGATACAAGAGTAAAAACATTTGATCTTCAAAAGAATTCTTACGCCGTAAACGACATCAATTTAGACGGCTTAAAACTGAAACTGAAGCAGGATCTTGTAGAAGAAGTTTCCAAAAAAGTAGAGAAAAAAGTCGATTCTCTTAATAACAAAAAGCCCATGCAGATTGGCTTAAGAGGAATTAAACTCACCAATTTCAACATCGATTACGGAGATGACAATACCAAAACTTTCGCTAAAGTTTTATTTAAAGAATTAAGCACGAAAGTGAATAAACTCGATCTGGAAAACAATGCCTACAATGTGGATAATGTTTTTCTTTCAGGAGCCGATATTAACGCCAATTTATATCTTCCTGCGAAAAATGCCAATCCGAAAACGGAGCCGGAAGTTTCAAAACCTTCGGAAAAAGAAAAAGCACTCAGTCTTCTTTTAGGAAAATTTGTTTTAAATGATGTAAAAGTCGCCTACAACAATACCGCAATTGCTCCTACCAAACAGGGAATGGATTTCAATCACCTGAATTTTTCCAAACTCAATCTTGAAGTCAGAAGCTTTAAAATGCAGGACAATACTTTTGCAGGAAACGTAAATTCCGCAGAAATTCAGGAAGCAAGAGGACTGGATATCCAGAAATTCAATACAGATTTTGTGTATAATGATAAACAGGCTTATTTAAAAGATCTTTATCTGCAGACCCCGAAAACTATTCTTCGCGATGAGGTCGTATTAAATTACAATTCAATCGAACAGTTAAGCTCAAATTTAGGAGCCGTACAGATTTCAGCCAACATCAAAGATTCAAAGATCGGATTTTCGGATATTCTGAATATTGTTCCGACCTTAAGAAATACCACGCCTTTCAACAAATATCCCAATGCGGTTTTAAATGTTAATGCCAATGTAAAAGGAAGCGTCAATGATTTATTGATTAATAATCTGAAAATTTCAGGTCTCGATCAGCTACGGGTTGCCGCATCCGGAAGAGTGAAAAATGCAATGAATCCGGATCAGTTGTATTATGATCTGAAAATTGCAGAATTATCGTCATCAGCAAAAACCATTTACAATCTGGTTCCCAAAAATACAATTCCGAAAAATATTTCGCTGCCTTCCAATTTCAGCATCAAAGGAATCGCAAAAGGAACTACGAAAGTGGTTGCAACAGACCTTAACCTCTACTCTACGCTTGGAAATGCTTCCGTTAAGGCAAATGTGGATATGCGCAGAAAAAACAGGGAACTGTATGATGTAAAAGCCAATCTTCAGGGACTTCAGTTGGGGAAAATCATCCAGAATAAAGAAATCGGAGCCATTTCTGCACAGATTTACGCGAAAGGAGAAAGTTTCGATTTTAAAAATGCCAATGCCGATCTTAAAGGTCATGTTGCTTCCGCAGTTTATAAAGGATACCGTTATCAGAACATGAATCTTACCGGAAAAATCCGCCGCGGAGTGTATAACGTTGTTTTAAATTCAAAAGATCCGAATGCGAACATGATGTTAACCGCTTCCGGAGTGTACAACGAAAAAAATCCGACGGTAAAAGTAAACGGAGAAGTCATAAAATTAGACCTCAACAAACTGGGATTCTATAAAGATCCGATGATTCTTGCCGGAAAAATAGACGGAGATTTTTCTAATCTCGATCCCGACAATCTGAACGGTTATCTGAATTTAAAAGACTTCGCTTTTTCGGATACCAAAGAAGTATACCCGATTCAGGAAGTGAATTTAAAAGCGTCTTCAACTGCGGACTCCACCAAAATTATGTTCAATTCCCAGATTGCAGATGTCGAATTAAAAGGAAAATATAAACTGACACAGATTTTCGGAGCTTTATCGAATACAATTAACCAATATTATCAGTTTCAAAAACCCGGAAAAGCACAGAAAATTCAGGCAGGACAGTTTTTTACCTTCAATGCAAAAATTAAAAATGATGATCTGATCAGAAAATTTGTTCCGGAACTGAAAAGTTTTGAAACGATTAATGTAAACGGAAATTACGATGCAGATTCTCAGAAAATTGAGATCGACGGACAGATTCCGCAGGTTCTTTACGGTGAAAATTCTATTGAAGATGCCACCATAAAAGTAACGAACGAAAATAATGCTTTGCAATATAATCTTTATGTTGCAGGATTAAAAAGCTCCAGTTTCGCACTGAATAAAGTAGGAATTACAGGGGATGTTGCCAACAATATCATCAATTATAACATCACCACGAAAGACCAGAAAGAGGTGACCCAGTTCATGATTGCCGGAAATGCAAAATCACTGAACGACATCACGGAAATTTCTTTAAATCCGAATGGTTTAAAATTAAATTATTCTGACTGGACGGTTTCTGAAGGAAATAAAATACAGATCGGGAAAAACGGAATTCTCGCAGACAATTTCAGACTCTCCAACGCGGGAAGCGAAATTGCCTTACAATCCGAAAGCCAGACTGCGAATGCTCCGCTGAATGTTTCTCTGAAGGATTTTAAAATTGAGACCATCACCGAATTAATTAAAAAAGATACAGTTTTGGCAAGAGGAACGATCAACGGAACGGCTCAGCTTAAAAATATTACGAAAAACATGACCTTCACTTCGGATCTTAATGTATCTGATCTGATTGTCTATGGAAATACTGTCGGAAATCTTGCCGTAAAAGTCAATAATAATGCTCCGAATCTTCTGAATGCGGATATTGCACTTTCCGGAAATAACAACGATGTGAAAATTCTGGGAGATTACAATACTTCTTCCAGCACATTCGATATGAATATGGCGATCAATCAGCTTCAGATGAAATCTGTACAGGGATTCTCGATGAATGCGATTACCAATACGGAAGGATATCTTTCAGGAAATCTGAAGATTACAGGAACAGCATCCAAACCGAATATTTTAGGTAAAGTAAAATTCAATGATGTAGGTTTGGAAATAGCAAAAACAGGAAGTGATTTCAGAAAACTGAATGACGAAATCAGCTTTACCAACCGCGGAATTGAGTTTGATAATTTTAAAATTAAAGATAAAGACGGAAACGCGCTTAGAGTGGACGGACAGGTTCTTACGCAGACATACAGAGATTTTGCCTTTAATCTTGATGTAGATGCACAGAATTTCAAAGTAGTGAATTCTGAAAAATCCAACGATGCCATTATGTACGGCGTTCTCTCTATTGATGCAGGATTACACATCCGCGGAAATTTAGATTTGCCGAAGGTGGACGGAAGACTGGCTGTTGCAGACAACACCGACTTTACTTTTGTGCTTCCGCAGTCTTCTCCTACGCTTCAGGAAAGAGACGGAATTGTAGAATTTATCGATCAGGATCAGGTTGTTTTAAATAAGACTGTACAAGCAGATTCATTAAATTCCCAGAGCAAAATTAAAGGAATGGACGTAAGTGTGAACATCGAAATCAGTAAGAAAGCAAAAATGTCTTTACTGATTGATAAAGCCAACGGAGATTTTGTGAAACTTCAGGGGGAAGCAGAATTAACGGGCGGAGTCGATCCATCGGGAAAAACCACGCTTGTCGGAGTCTATGAAGTGGAATCCGGAAGTTATGAAATGACGGTAAGTGTTCTGAAACGTAAATTTGATATTCAGAAAGGAAGTACCATTACATGGACCGGAGAACCGACAACGGCAAATCTGGATATTACCGCCGTCTATAAAACCGAAGCCGCCCCAATTGATCTTGTGGAACAGCAGATCAGCGGAGAACAGGCTTCCACACTCAATCAGTTTAAGCAAAGAATTCCTTTCAGCACGTTACTGAAAATGAAAGGCGAACTGCTGAAACCTGTAATTACTTTTGATATTACGACAGACGAAAAAAATAACGCGGTTTCTTCCACGGTTACTGATATTGTGGATCAGAAACTTGCCCAGTTGAGAACTCAGGAATCTGAGATGAACAAACAGGTTTTTGCCCTTCTTCTTCTCAACAGATTTATCGGGGAAAATCCTTTTGAATCCGGAGCGGGACTTTCGGGAGAAATGCTGGCAAGACAGAGTGTGAGTAAAATTCTTTCCCAACAGTTAAATAATCTTGCCTCGGATCTTATTAAAGGAGTGGATCTTAATTTTGATCTTGAATCTTCTGAAGATTATTCTACAGGATCTAAAAATACGAGAACGGATCTGAATGTAGGGTTAAGTAAAAAATTACTGAACGACCGTCTGAAAGTTTCTGTGGGAAGTAATTTTGCACTGGAAGGAGAAGCACGGCAAAATGAAAACATGACGAATATCGCAGGAGACGTAACAGTGGATTACAGCCTTTCCAGAGACGGAAGATATATGCTTAGAGCGTACCGTAAGAATGAATATCAGGTTGCGCTTCAGGGACAGATCGTGGAAACAGGCGTAGGATTTATCATCACTTTGGATTATGACAAGTTCCGCGATATTTTCCAGAAATCTAAAAACAGAAAGCAGAAGGAATCCAGAAAAAACCAACAAAACCAAGTTGTAGAATTTAAGTAAATGAAAAAAAGTTATCAGACCTATTTTAAATTTTTAATCACCTGCGGAATGGCTTCTGCAACACTTTCCTGCAGCAATACAAGATTTCTGAAGGAAGGACAGATGCTTTACACGGGTGCGGAAGTGAAGATTGAAAACGACACTTTGCCGAAAAAGGAAAAGAAAGATCTTCAGAGCGCACTTCAGGATAAGCTGACTCCTAAACCTAACTCTTCATTTTTAGGATTAAGACCTAAACTGTATTTTTATAATATTGCCAAAGAGCCGAAAAAAGAAAAAGGCTTCAATTACTGGCTGAAATATAAAGTGGGAGAAAAACCTGTTTTGCTGGGTGATGTAGACCGCGAATTCAATAAAGATATCATTGTTAATTATTCTGAAAACAAAGGATATTTCAATGCAAGAGCTACGTATGACACGGTTTCCAAAAATAAAAAAGCCAAAGTAATTTACACTTTGAAACCAGGAGCAAGATATCTGATCAGCAATGTAAAATTTCAGAAAGATTCTTCACTTGTGAATCAGGAAATCCAGAATCTGAAAGACAACACGCTTTTGAAGCAGGGAAATCCTTTTGATCTTGATGTGATAAAAGCTGAAAGAGAAAGAATCGATAACCGTCTGAAAGAAAGAGGATTCTATTATTTCCATCCGGACAATCTCATTGTTCAGGCAGACAGTACAGTAAGCAAAAATCACAAGGTGGAACTGAATGTGAAGCTGAAGGATAATACGCCGGATCTGTCTACGCAACAATTCAGCATTGATAAAGTAATTGTTTTCCCGAATTACAGTATTCAGGATGTAAAACAGGGGAAATATTCGATCCCGATGAACACAGATTCGCTTCAGAAATATGAACACGGCGATATCTACGTTATCGATCCTCAGAATAAATTTAAACCGAAAATTTTCGACAGAGCATTATATTTTAAAAAAGGGGATCTGTACAACAGAACCAATCATAATCTTACGCTGAACAGGCTCATCAGTCTTGGTGTCTTCAAATTTGTGAAAAATGAATTTATTGTTTCCGATTCTTTACAGCATAAATTTGATACGTATTATCTTCTGACTCCGAGAGAACTGCAGTCGCTTCGTCTGGAAGCTTTGGGAAGAACCAATTCTGCAAATTACGCCGGAAGTGAAGTGAATCTTAACTGGACCCACCGTAATTTTTTCCGCGGCGCCGAACAGTTTAAAGCTTCTGTTTACGGTGCTTTCGACTTCCAGATCGGAGGTCCTGAAAATGCGAAAAATATTTTCAGAATGGGAGCGAATGCTCAGCTTTCGATTCCTAGAATTGTTGCACCTTTCAGATTTAATTCTTCAAGCGCATTTGTTCCGAGAACCAATATTTCGGTAGGCTATGAATTCCAGAACAGAACAGAAGATTATTCCCTCAATACTTTTACGGGGTCTTTCGGGTACAATTGGAAAGAAAACGCACGAAAAGAACATGATCTGAAGATTTTTGACATCACATATGTTTCTCCGGCAAATATTACAGATGCTTATCGAGAGGTTTCTCAAAATAACGATGCTTTAGAAAGAGTGGTAAAACCTCAGTTGATATTCGGACCGATTTATTCCTATACGTATACCAACACGATGCTCCAAAAGCCAAATACTTTTTATTATAAAGGAACTTTGGATCTTGCAGGAAATTTAACCGGTTTGATTACCGGAGCGAATGTTGAAAAAGATAAAGAAAGAAAAATTTTCGGTGTTCCGTTCAGTCAGTTTGCCAAAATTGAAAATGATTTCAGGTTCTATCATAAATTCAATGAAAAAACGTCTTTGGCGACAAGAGCTATTGCGGGAGTTGCCTATCCTTACGGAAATTCGGAATATATTCCTTTTTCCAGACAGTTTTTCTCGGGAGGAAGCAACAGTGTGAGAGCCTTCCGCGCAAGAACTTTAGGACCTGGAAGTTTTGATCCGAGAACCATTAAACCGGGATATTATTTTGATCAGTCGGGGGATGTAAAGCTGGAACTGAATGCGGAATACAGAGCCAATCTCTATAAATTTTTAAATGTTGCCTTGTTTGCCGATGCCGGAAATGTATGGCTGATTAATGAAGATTCCCAAAGACCGGGAGCGAAATTTTCTAAAGAATTTTTAAGCGAAATAGCTGTAGGCGCAGGTTTTGGTCTGAGACTTGATTTCTCTATCCTGATCCTGAGACTGGATCTAGCCATGCCATTGCGCGTTCCTTATTATGAAAGGGGTGAAAGATGGACATTTGATAAAATTAATTTTGGAGATTCGAGCTGGAGAAAAGATAATCTAATCCTGAATATCGCCATCGGATATCCTTTCTAAACCAAACCATCAATGATCGAACAATTAAAATTTTTCTGGGAAACATTAAAAGAATCATTCAGACAATGGAATAATTCTTCGGCTTCAAGTGATGCCGCAAGTCTTGCCTATTACGCTATTTTTTCAATTCCCGGGCTTTTAATTATCATCATCTGGATTGCAGGATATTTCTTTGGTGAGGAGGCTATTCGCGGAGAAATCACGAATCAGATCAGCGGAATCATGGGAAAAGATGTTGCAAAAAGCATTCAGGATATGATTGCAGGAGCTTTAATTGACAGAGAAAATATTTTTATGAAAGCTGTGGGAGTCGGTTCCTTGGTTTTCGGTTCCACTACTCTTTTCTTTCAGCTTCAGCACTCGCTTAATAATTTGTGGGATGTTCAGGCTACTCCTAAGAAAGCATTCGTGAAATTTTTACTGGACAGAGCCAACTCTTTAGGAATGATCCTGATTATCGGATTTTTGCTGATGATTACAATGGTGCTTTCTTCAATGATCAGCATTCTGAATAACTGGATTACGAATTATTTTGGACTGGAAACTTATCTTATTGTTCAGCTTGTGAATTTCGGAATCGGTTTTGCCATTGTCATGTTGCTTTTTGCATTGATGTTTAAAATTCTTCCTGATGTAAGAATGCGTTGGAAACCGGTGTGGAACGGAGCTTTTCTTACCGCGATATTATTTACTCTGGGTAAATTTTTACTAAGTCTTTATTTCGGAACCACGAAACCTACTTCCGCTTTCGGAGCTGCCGGAACCGTGATCCTGATCATGATGTGGATTAATTATTCCTGTATGCTGATTTTCTTTGGCGCGGAATACACGAAAGTTTACGCCTATGAAAAAGGATATACCATTTTACCATCGAAACACGCAAAATGGAGCGATGCGAAATTGTATGAAGACAGTTTAAAAGAGAAAATAAATGCTGAAAAAGCTTAAAATAAAAAACCTTCAGAGCGTTCTGAAGGTTTTATTTTTACATTCTGTTTACGGTTTTTATTCCGAGTAAGCCTAATGATTTTTTTATGGTTTTTGCTGTGAGATCTGATAAATTCAATCGGAACTGTTTCAGATTTTCGTCTTCCTGACTGATAATCGGATTGCTCTGATAGAATGAATTGTAAGCTTTTACCAAATCATACACATAATTGGCTAAGAATGCCGGACTTAATAATTCTGCTGCTTTTTCTACCGTACCTTTGTAATTTGACAAAAGCATAATAAGTTCTTTTTCATATTCATTCAAAGCCAGATCTGAAGTCGTTTTAAATTCAAAATTAGCTTTAGATAATACCGATTGAATACGTGCATAAGTATATAAAACGAAAGGTCCTGTATTCCCTGCAAATTCTACACTTTCATCCGGATTGAACAGCATTTTTTTCTTAGGATCAACTTTCAGCATGAAATATTTTAACGCAGCCTGCCCGATAATTTCGTAAGAGGCTTCTTTTTCTTCATCGGTAAGACCTTCAAGTTTTCCTAGTTCAGTGGTAATTGCTTTAGCTTCTTTATACATTTCCTGCATTAAATCATCTGCATCTACTACGGTTCCTTCACGCGATTTCATTTTTCCGTTCGGAAGTTCCACCATTCCGTAAGACAAATGATACAACTGATCTGCCCAGGAATATCCTAATTTTCCTAAAATTTTAAACAAAACCTGGAAATGGTAATCCTGCTCGTTTCCAACAGTATAAATCAGTTTCTGAATATCATTCTGCTTAAAACGTTCTACCGCAGTTCCTAAATCCTGCGTCATGTACACGGAAGTTCCGTCCGAACGAAGCAATAATTTCTGATCCAGACCTTCATCGGTAAGATCGCACCATACCGAGCCATCTTCTTTCTGATAAAGCACTCCTTTCTCCAGACCTTCCTGAATCAAATCTTTTCCTAAAATATACGTATTGCTTTCATACTGAACCTGATCGAAATCTACGCCCAATCTGTTGTATGTTTCGTTGAATCCTTTGTAAACCCAAGAGTTCATCTCGTTCCAAAGGTTTCTTACTTTTTCGTCACCGTTTTCCCAGTCCAGAAGCATCTGTTGCGCTTCTTTCATGATTTCAGTTACCGGTTTACAGATCTCTTTCAGGTTGGATTTTTCAGCTTCAAGTTTGCCTTCAGCTTCCAATACTTCTTTAAAAATACTCTGAAAAACTTTGGTCTGAGATTTAATGGTTTCCAGTTCTTTTTCGTCAGAAATATTTTCTTCCTTATTCTTTTTGGAAATGATTTCCTCAACTTTTTTAGGAACAGCAGAAATTAAAGAATCATTATTTAAAGCTTCTTTGAACTGTTTTTCGAACTCTTCATGCAATGCAGAAAGTTCAGAAATATCTACTGTCTGAAGCAATTCTTTTTTCTTAGCTTCAAGATTATTTATTTTTTCATTTAATGTTTTAACTTCCTCTTTTTTAGGAGTGTCAAACTGATCAAATTTATTTATTCTGAAATCATTGAAGATCGTATTGGTCTGATTTTTCAATTCCTTATCAAACTCCACATAATATTTTCCGACGAAATGATCTCCTTTTGTACAGGTAGATTCCGGAGTTTCGTTGTTCCCGAATTTCTCCCAGGCCAGCATAGATTTACAGATATGAATTCCTCTGTCGTTGATGATCTGCGTTTTAATGACATCATATCCCGCTTCTTTCAAGATCTGAGCAACGGAAAAACCTAATAAATTATTTCTTACGTGTCCTAAGTGAAGCGGCTTATTGGTATTTGGAGAAGAATATTCTACCATAACCGTAGCATTTTTCTTTTCTATAGTGTCGAAACCATTATAAACAGATGTAAAATTGTCTACGAAAAACTGATTTCTGATTTTAATATTAAGGAAGCCTTTTACCACATTAAAACTTTCCAGTAAATCGGTCTGCTCTGTTAAAGCTTCTCCCAGTTCTACGCCGATACTTTCCGGATTTTTCTTCAATTGCTTTACCAAAGGGAAAGTAACAATCGTAAAATCTCCTTCAAATTCTGTTTTATTTTCCTGAACTTCCAGAGTAATGTCTTTCAACTGAAACACATTTAAAATAACCTCCGAAAGTTTTTCTTCTATTATATTTTTAATATTCATTGTCTGTTATTTAAAAACGAATGAGTCTTTTTCTGCTCTGCAAATATACGGAAATAAAAAAACCGCCCGAAGGCGGAATAAATATGAAGAAAATTAATATTATTGTTTTATATAAATTAAGCTTGCTTCGTCATTTCCAGCTACATTATCCAGATCTTTTGAAGAATCAGTGATCTTTAATTCTGTACTTGAAAAATCCTCAATTTGTTTTTTCAACGTTTTAGCGATTCCATTTTCATTGTAAGTAAGTGTTAAAACTTTATTTATATTATCATAATTCCAGTTTCCTGAAAATGAATCATATAAATTACAATCCGAATCAGAATCTGAAATTCCAAATCTTTCATAAACTCCTGATAAATTTGCGTTTATTAGGATCTGTCCTTTCTTTTCACAGTCGTTTAATGGATATGTCTTACCTTTAAATTCATATCTTGAAGGCTTCCAAACACCATTAATATCGGGTATTGTAACAATTGTATCTTCTCTACTGTTATCATTTGAACATGAAAGAACAAATGTCATGAAAATAAGTAGATTAATGAATGGTTTCATATTTCAAAATTTTAAAAGATGATAATCCTGCGATAACAGAAAAAATATCATGCATTTTAATTGATTTAATTAGAAAACGTCCCAAAATATTTTCGTAGTTACTTTATCTCCTCCGATTTTCTGTGCTGCTGCTGTTACATTGTTTTTATTCAATAAATACTCCTGATCAGAATATTTCATTCTTACCGGAACATCATCTACAGCAGAATCAGCCGGGTTTACAAATACCGGATAATCCAATCTTCTGGCAAAATTCCAAGCTTGGAAACCTTTATTAAACATTGCAACCCAAGCCTGAAATCCTATTGATTGTTTCCAGTTTGAAGCATTAAAAGGATTTGCAGCAATAAATGAAGTTGTATTTGCTGAACTAACTCCATACTCTGACATCGAAGCAGTTATAGCGTTAGCATACAATGTTGCAGCCGTACCACCAACATTATATCCGCGAGCTGCTGCTTCGGCTCTTAGGAAAGAAATTTCAGTATAATCTAATAAAAAGCCTTGTGCATTTTCAGTTATTAGCATATATGATCCATCTGATCCTACTTCTGGATTTCCATTAACATCAGTTTTTGGAGAAGTCATATGCGAGTAACCTGCAAAAGAATTATTCGAACCATATATACCTCCCTTGTATACTCCCCCAATTTTAGTAAACCATCTGTCTCTTCTTGGATCTGTAGTTGAATTCATATAATCGACTAAAACATCTGAGGGAATAAAATCATTTCTTCCTGACTGAATAGCCTCTTGATAAACAGGGTTTGCGAATAATCCAGATGGGAAAGCAGATAGTCCCCAGTTATCATCTTTATTATCAAATAATCCAGCATTGTAAGCAGCTTCTGCGTAAGACTTTGATAAAGCAGGTTCAACATCTGCTAAAGTAACAGCTAATCTAAATTTTAAAGAATTTGCCATTTTTTTCCATTTACTCATATTTCCTTTATAGAAAATATCATCTGTATAGCCGCTTTGATTTATGTTAATCATCGAGTTAGCAGCATCAATTCTTTTAATTAGATCAAGATAGATTGTTTTTGCATCATCATATGGAATTTCCGATGCATTATTTGCTCCAGCTACAGCTTTTAAGGCTCCAAAATATGGAACATCACCATAAGTGTCCACCAAATTAGCCCAAGTATAAACACTAATCAATTCAATTATCGCTTCATTATTTCCTTTTTTAACAGCATCTAATCCTTCATTTTGAAGAGATTGTTTTGCATCTCTTAAGGCAGAAAGTACACCTGGAGAATAACTTGCTGCAGAACTTGAAGCCATCATCCTGTTATAATGATTTCTAGGAATAGGTCTTGTTACCATATCATAGTTAGATTCATCGATATAAGTGGTCTGTGCCCATTGTTGTGTAAAGAATCTTGCTATATTATTGTTTACGTTGGGAGTAAGCAATTGTGAAATTAATTCCTGTTCTGCACTCGCTACCAATAATCCAGAAGGAACTACTGTCGGATGCTTTGGATCTTCATTTAATGAAGTGATATCACTTTCACAAGAGTTTGTAACGACCGTTAGAGAAATTATGCTAAGTATAAAAAGTATTTTTTTCATTTTCTAGAATTTTAATGTTACGTTGATTCCTAAATCACGTGTTGTCGGCAATACTCCGATAGAATTTCCTTTTGAAGCAAGTCCGTTACCTGTTCCTGTTTCCGGATCTGCATAAGGTAAATTTTTATGGATAATCCATAGGTTTCTTCCCACTAATGAGATTTTAACTTCTTGGAAAGATGTATTTGCTAATATGGATTTCGGAAGACTATAACCAATACTTGCTTCTCTTAGTTTCACATATGATGCATCATATACAAATCTTGAGTTGGGCATTCTTCTATATCCATCAACATTACCAAAGGTATCTGGTGCTGCTGTAGGCGTAGTATTTACTTGTCCATTTGGATTTACCCCAGGATGAATTACACCTGCAGTTCTATAATCTCCAACAGCAGTTTCCTCATACAAACCTGTCGCCAAACCATAATACATATCTGTTGAAAATACATCCCCGCCGTGTTTCACATCAATCAGGAAACTTAATGATAAACCTTTATAATTGAAACTATTTCGTATACCTCCGATCCAGTCTGGTGTAATGTTACCAATTACCTGATTTGGATTTGTTAAGTATCTTCCTGTTGAAGGATTAATTACTTTCTCTCCATTTAAATAAACGTAATCAGAACCTACTAAAGCCCCAAAAGCTTCGCCTACACGAGCGTTTAAAGAAACTCCACCTTGATAAGATGCTAATAGATAGTTTTGAGAATCTCCATTTAATGATATAACTTCATTTTGGTTTTTAGACCAATTTACATCTATATCCCATTTAAAATTATCTGTTTTAATTGGTGATCCATTTAACTGAACCTCAATTCCTTTATTGTTAATTTGACCTGCATTTACTAAAAAAGTTCTATATCCTGTTGCTGAGGATACGGGAAGATTGATAATTTGATCAAAAGTACGTGTTTTGTATATCGCAACATCGAACCCTAATCTATTTTTGAAAAATTGTGCCTCCATACCAAATTCAACTTCTTTGGATCTCTGCGGCTTTAAGTTTGGATTTGCTAAAAAATATGATTGATCTACAAGACCTGTATTACCAAAACCACCTCTTACTCTATAGGTATTTTGTAGTTGGTAATTTTTTGTAGAAGATCCAACTTCTGCGTAATTACCACGTATTTTCCAAAAGCTTAAAAAACTTGGCTTCCAAAGTTCAGAAAGAATAACTGAACCTGTTACTGATGGATATATGTATGAATTATTATTTTTTGGAAGATTAGAACTCTTATCGGCTCTTACAGTTCCATCAATATATAATAAATTTTTATATCCAAATGAAGCGGTTGCATATACTCCAGATGTTAACCATTTTTCATAATTTTCATCAGGAGGAATAATTGGACTGGCAGAATTTGAAATTGCAAATAGTCCGGGAGTAGCTAATCCACCTTCTGTACTTACATATACATTATCAATTAAATTTCTTCTAACATTACCTCCCACAAGACCACTAACATTTAAATCACTTGTGATATCAAATTTATAATTTAAGAATAAATCAAAGTTGGTCTCTGTTGTACGAACATCCTGACGCGAGTATCCCGAAGTTACACTGTTTCCTGAAGCTCCAAAAGCCTGAGGTAATGAGCCATTCATTAGTCTCTCCTCAATTAGCATTTGCAGTTGATCATAGGATAGTTTCCCTGTAATTCCGATATTCTTAGTTATGTCATATTTTAACTGAGCATAGCTAAAACTTCTTGTTCTTGTATCTGACTGATAATTTTGATATCTTTGAAAATAAGGGTTATTCCAATAAGCCGGCGTACCATCTGATCCTGAAGTCCTATTCCAAGTAAGATTTGAATTACTTCTTTCGTAAGCATTTTTTAAATCATAAATGTCAACATTGGTTTGCCACCATTGTCTGAAACCTGAAACTAAATTATCAGAATATCCTGTTTCATTTCTACCTTTTGTATCCTGAATTGTTAGTGTAGAAAATACGCTGGCATGCAATTTATCAGTGAAATCATAATTGAATTTGGCTGATAAACTATTTTTTCTCAAATCCGAGTTAGGCAGTAATCCATTAGAAAGCATATTGGTGTAAGAAAGAGAAATATTTGAAGATTTACTTCCTTTCTCTAATGAAATTGTATTAACATACGTAACTGGTGTTTCAAAAAACTTAATCGGACCGTTCTTAGCAGCTTGCCAAGGAGTAGCTTGTCCATAAGTTGGAGAATCAGGATTATAAGAATCCCATTGTCTTACCATCAAACTTGGATTAAACTCGGCTCCATATGAAGCATCTTCTGTAAAAGGAGTTTGTAGCTCTCCAGTATTCGGATCATGATTAAAATATTCAGTACCATCACCATATACTCTACCATAACCAGCACCGTATCTTGTCTGGTATTTTGGGAAAGTTGATCTATCAATAAATCCAGCTGTGATTCCTGAATTTAGTGTAACTCCCCAACTTCCGTCTTGCTTTCCTCGTCCATTTTTTGTGACAATCAAAATAACACCATCGCTACCACGTTCTCCATACAAAGCAGATGCTGCCGCTCCTTTTAAAACGTTGATGCTCTCAATATCATCTTGATTAATATCAGATAAAAAGTTACCGTAGTCGAAACTCGATCCAGAAACCGTCCCATTATTAACTGGAGATCCATCAATTACAATTAATGGGCTGCCTCCTGATAGAGATTTGTAACCTCTAATTAGTAAGTTAGCAGAACCCCCAAAGTTATTGTTTGTATTTACCTGTAAACCAGAAACTTTACCAGATAGTAAAGAAGCTACATTTCCAGTATTGGTAGTTCCTCCTGTAAGAGCATCTGCTTTTACTTCTTCGGAAGCATACCCTAAAGATTTCTTTTCTCTTTTAATACCAAGTGCAGTTACAACCACACCTTCAATTTCTTGTGTTCTTACTGTATCATTCTTCTTTTGTTGAGCATTTGACACAGCTAGAGATGAGGATAATACGAGTATAAGTATTCCTGCTGTTAATTTCTTCATATCAAATTATATTTGCTAATCACAAATATGTGAAAATTTCTATTCAGAACAAAATAAAATTAGCTAAATTTAACATTCAGTCAAATAATCTCATTAATAAATAAAAATAATTTAATAAAAAAAGTTAAAACCAAACAAATTAACAAATATTACCAAAAATGTCATGTCAAATTTTATTATTTATTTAAAAAAAAATAATTTTAAGTAAATTAAAAAGCTTTATAAACAAGCATCTTTAATAGCTGATAATGAACTATTTAGAAACATAATTTAAAAATCAGTCATCAAAACAAAAATAAATGCAATGCGTGACATATATTTTGTTTTTCAGAAAAAATAAATTTTAACACTTGGAAATAAAAAAAACCGCCCGAAGGCAGTTTTGTATTATAATCTTATTAAAAAGATTAGTTTTGATTCCAGAATGGAGTAAATTGGTTTTTAACAAACACTTGCGAACTACTAATATTCGGAACATTAGCAGAGTTTGTTGCATATTCAGATACTGGATAAATTAACCTGTAAGGTTTATTAGGTTGTCCTGCTGTTGTTGCCATAGGTGTAGTAGGATATCCCGTTCTGTTATATTCTATAAACATTTCTGTTGGATTAACGTTTGTCAGAGCAATCCATTTTTGAGTCATGATAGCTTCTAATTTTTGGTTATCAGTACCAGTCCATCCTAATCCAGTTCTTGTAGAGATTAATCCTTTATATGTTGTCAATGCAGTTGCTGAAGTTCCTAACCAAGCACCTGAAGCATCAATAGCTTCAATAAATCTTGTTTGGGCAACAGCTCCAAAGATTGCAGGATATCTTAATGAAGCCTCAGCTTGCAATAATTTACTTTCAGCAAGAGACATAATTACACCTCCTCTATTACCACTAACTAAACTCAAACCCGTTGTACCTGAGAATGTTCCGTTAGCTAATCTTGATACAGTTGTATTACCAACAGGAGCTCCTGGTTGACCAGGAACAGCACCTTGTCTAATCCCTTTCAAATATGATGGTGCTATTACAGCTGTAAATAAGCCTGTCCTTCTAGGATCTGGAATTCCTGTATATTTTTGATGATAGGTTTCGGTAGATCCTTCAACATTTCCATTTAAAGCAATTGCCATATGTTCAGAAACTGTTATAAATGGGTAATTTGTAACTGCTGATCCGGCAGAATTAACTCTCCAATTTAAAAGGAAAGGGCTCATCTGATCATCATTGGATCCATTATATCCAGGATTTTCTAGTACATTTACATTAATAAATGTAGCTCCTGATAAAGTTTGCAATTGAGCATCTCTAAAAGTCGCCATATCTCCAGTTACTTTACTCATTCTCAAAAGCATTCTTAGCTTTAAAGTTCTTCCAAATGCTTGCCAATTAGACATATTTCCCTGAAATACTATATCAGCACCCTTATCAGCTGGATTGATTGCGTCTGGACTTGCATTACTAATTAACGCTATTGCTTCATTAATATTAGTAACTAAAGCTCTGTAGATATCAGCATCATTATCATATTTAGGCTTCATATTCAATTGACCTAAAAATGCTTCACTAAAAGGAGCATCACCATACAGATCAACAATATACTGCATATAATAAGATTTCATAATCTTTGCCATCGCAATATAGTAATCTTGCTTATGATCCGTATTTGAAAACTTTTCTATTTGTGCGAAATTTGCAATTCTTGGATATAGTCCATTCCATATACCTTGATAAAAAGTATTATCTACACTTTGAAGGTTGAATTCACGTTGAAATGGGCTACTATTAGTGTAAGCATTACCTGTCCAACTATTCATCATCAAATTTCCAAACTGCATCATAGTAGTCGCTTGGGTTCTGTAAGCCTGACTTACAGCACCGGGAAACATTAATTCTGGAGTAATATTTTCTGCGTGGATTTGATTTGGATTCTCATTTACATCCAAATACTCATTAGAGCACGAAGTCAAACTTAACGTTGCTGCTAATAATGCAATATAAAATTTATTATTTTTCATTTCTTTAATCGTTAAAAAGTTACATTAAGATTTATACCAAAATTTCTCATTGTAGGGTATTGGCTTGTATCTGCAATACCTGCTGCATTTCCTGATGTTGTTGCAGTTTCAGGATCAGCATAATTTCTGTTATCTTTAGCATAAATAAAGAATGGATTTCTTGCATAGACACCAACATTAAGAGAATTTACAAAAGTATTTCTTAAAACAGATTTAGGAATATCATAGCTTAAAGCAATTTCTCTAACTTTAAATGCTGTACCGTCAACTAAAAACTCTTCACCAACACCTAAGAATGTTGAACTTGTATAATATGAGTTTACACCTATATAGTCTGCAGTTCCACCAATAGGTGTAGTATTCGGTACATATTGACCTCCCACTAATTGTACAGAGTTTGGAATTACATATCCCTTAGAACGATCAAAACTAGCTTGCTGTTCTAAAGATCCCATATTTCCTAATAGAGTTTTTGTTCGAGAGATAAAGCTGTTACCTGTTCTATAGTCTGCTGTAGCACTTAAGGTAAGACCTTTAAATCTAAAAGACGTACTGAACCCTAAAATATAATCCGGATTCACTTTTCCTAAAACCTCAAGAGTTGAAGTTGAAAGAGGGTTACCGTTTGCTCCTACTACAATATTTCCATTAGGATCTCTTAAATATTTTGTACCTTTAATCATAGGAAAATCATAACCGGCCATTGCGTAAATGCCAACATTTGGTCCCGTGGTTGTCAATAATGGGATCTCTGGAACACCTGATTCTAATGAAAGAATCTTTGTTTCGTAAGTAGAATACGATCCTCTAAGTTTCCATTCAAAGTCTTTTGACTTTATAGGAGTAAACCCTAAATCAATTTCAAAACCTTGGTTTCTACTTTTCCCGATATTATCAAATTGACTAGTGATACCTGATGCAGATGATGTTGCAATTTGAGTAATCAGATTATCTGTATCATTTCTGTATACAGAACCATCAAGAGTTATTCTATCATTAAAAAAGCCTAAACTAATCGATGCTTCTTTAGAATTCAAAAATTCAGGTTTAATATCTGGTGCATAACTAGTAGTTCGTGGCAAATAAGAAGATAAACTATTAAAAGGATAACCTGTAGGAAATACACCCACTTCATCTAATCCATAAACTGGAATTGCCTGAACGTTACCCACTCTAGTAAACGATGCACTGATTTTTGCATAATTAAGGATCTTCCCCTTTATACTTTCAAATGCTTTTGTCGGAATAAATGATGCTCCTACTGAATAATAAGGAAAACCTTTATTTTCTAATTTATTTGTTCCTATAGGTGTAACACTCATCACCGAGTTTTTCTCGTATCTAAAAGTTGTGTTTAAGAATAAATAATCCTTGTAAGATAAATCTAAGTTAGCAAACCAAGCAAAAGATCTTTGTGTCGAGGAGTTATTATTAAGATTATAAAACTTATCCGGATTAAGTACATTATTAATATGGTACCATCCTGGGACTTGCAAATTTGTTCCTCCAACCTGACTATTATCAGCTCTAGTATCTTGAATATTATGTCCAATATTTGCCTTCAAATTAATATTATCCGTCAGATCATAATCAAAATTTGCCATTAAATCTCCATAATATCTCCAAGAAGTTCCTAAAGACTTATAATAGTTAGAAACAATAGGAACCATCCCAAAATCCTCTGCTAAATGCCCATCCAAATATGTACCCGTATTATCATACATTCTATCATTAGCATAATCATTCTGATAGCTTTGTGTAATAGAATGTCCAGTCACAGCCGTTCCTGCATAAGTAAATGAAATATGATCATTAAGCTTATATTCTAGGTTTAATAGCGCTGAAATTGTTCTACTCTTACTGTTTGTTCTGTTATTATCAATCAACCAATAAGGATTTGTTGTATATGGAGAATAACCTGCATCAGGATTAGAGTTTCTAAACTTTCTGATATCTAAGTTTGTTGGGGTTTGCAGAACTTCAGAATAAAGTGAGCTTGGCGCTGTTGAAGTCTTAATTTCTAAATAGTTGACGTTACCATCAATCCTGAATTTTCCTAATTTTTTTCCTGCTTTTAAAATAAAATTATTTCTCTTCAAATTATCTTTTTCAACAATGAAATCATTTTCAGCTCTGTTCATTGATAAAAAAACATAACCATCACTACCTCCAGCATTTACAGACAATCCATTTTGTAGAAGAACCCCAGTTTTAAAAAACTTATTTATATGATTATCCTTAGGACTAAATGTTTCTGTATAAAATTGGTCATTAGCTTGTGGTAATCCAATATAAATATTTTGCCCACCTAACGCCGAAGAATATGCTGGGCCCCAATTTGAGTTTTCATAAGGCACCCACGTCGTACCTCCATAATCAGTTGTATCAAAAACATCACCTGGATATCCCTGTCCATATTTTTTTTGATAAATAGGAGTCTTATAAACGGTAGAGAAATCAATCGAACTCGTTAAACTGAATTGAAGTCTTTCAGATTTAGATCCTCTTTTTGTAGTAACAATAATTACCCCATTACTACCTCTTTCTCCATATAAGGCAGCCCCTTGCATTCCTTTGATAACATTCATGTTATCAATAATCTCCGGTGGCAAATTTTGCAAAATACCTAATGTGGATATAACGCCATCAATTACCACTAAAGCTTCATTACTGGCTGTAAGAGATCTAGGTCCTCTAAGGACAACTCTTGTAGATGGATTTACTGAGTTATTGGTTGTATTGATTTGCAAACCTGAAACCTTACCTGTTAATGCCTGTACAGCATTAGGATTCTTTCCTTGTGTAATTTCAGCATTATTAACAACCTGATTAGAAGTAGTAACAGCGTCCTGTCTTTTCTTGAGACCTAAAGCACCTGTAACAACAACCTCACGAATGTCTTGAGTTCTCAGAGTGTCTTGTGCACTTACCATTGCAAAAGTTGAGGTAAGCACTACAGCTAACACACTCGTAGTTAATTTCTTCATATTTAAATTGATTATTTTTTAATATTTGCAAATATGTAAAACTTTCCCAAAATGACCAAATATTTTGTTAAAAATATTTAATATTGCATAATTTTACTTAGATAATTTAATAAAAATTATGGATTTAATAAAAAAATGGTCGGTTTTTTATGTTGAAGCAGGTTGTGATGAAGTGGGTCGAGGCTGTTTATCCGGACCTGTGGTAGCTGCTGCAGTAATTTTAGATGAGAATTTTAACCAAAATTTGGTTAACGATTCCAAAAAGTTAAATTTTAAGACAAGAATGGATCTTGACAGCTACATCAAAGATAATGTTAAAGATTACGCAGTTGCAGAACTTTCTCCTGCTTTTATAGACCAGCACAATATACTGAATGCAAGTATTCATGCAATGCATCAGGCTTTAGATAAGTTAACAATGAGACCGGAACTGATTTTAGTCGATGGGAATAGATTTCATCCTTATAATTTTATTCCTCATGAATGTATTATCAAAGGAGATTCTAAAGTCTTGTCTATTGCTGCGGCTTCTATTTTAGCAAAAAATTACAGAGACAAATTAATGATCGAACTTCATGAAGAGCATCCCGAATATGGCTGGAACACAAATTTTGGCTATGCCACTAAAAAACATCAGGAAGCTCTGATAAAATTCGGACCGACTAAATACCACAGACAGTCTTTCAGGTTGAAATATGACTAATATTAAATATTTGAAACCCGTAGTGCATTTGTGTTATATTGAGTAAAAGTTGTGCAAGCTGCTAAAAAGCAGTAAATTGTAGTTACCACACAAACAATTAAATGCACAACTTTAGAGCAAATTACGAGAAAATTTTAGAACTATTAAAGAAATTAGAATTAGATAGTGAGAATTTTTTATTTCAGATACGAAAACCCAAGTTAACAGATTTAAGGATAATCGCCATCAATCTGACTTCTGAATATATGAGTATTGATAGTGAGCATCAGCTTTTTAGAATCTTACCTGTTGAAATTAAATCTCTTATCGAACGAAGTGTTTACAACAGAAGAAAAAGGAAACTGTTTAACCATATGGAAAGGATTAGAAAATTATTAGCGGAAAGGTTTAATGGCTCTGAAAAGTATTTTGTGGTAGACAGTATGCCATTGGAAGTGTGCAAATTATCAAGGAGTTCACGGAGTAGAATATGTAAAGAAACAGATTATGCGCTTCCAAACAGAGGTTATTGCGCATCACAGAAAATGCATTACTATGGTTATAAACTTCATGCAGTTTGTTCAGCAGAAGGTGTACTTCAAAGTCTGGATATTAGCCCTGCTTCAGTGCATGATATTCATTATCTGAAAGATATAAAGCAACAAGTTGAAAACTGTACAATCTTGGGTGATAAAGGTTATTTGTCTGCAGAGTACCAATTAGACTTGTTTACATCGCATAATATAAAACTTGAAGTTCCAATGAGAAAGAACCAAAAAAAATTATAAAATTCAGCCTTACATAATACGCAAGTCCAGAAAGAGGATAAAAACTTTATTCTCTCAACTTTGTGACCAGTTTATGATTAGAAGGAATTACGCCAAAAGTTTTTTAGGTTTTAAAACAAGGATACTTTCAAAAATAGTAACGCTCACTATTATTCAAACAATAAACAGAAATGCAAATAGGAATATCAATAATTTAAAAATCAATATTGCCTAAATGCACTACGAGTATTTGAAGTAAAAAAGAGAGGCAAAATTAAATTTACCTCTCTTTTTTGTATTATAGAAAATTTTATTTTTTCTTTCTCTGTTGCTGTTGCACGTTTTGCTGCTCCTGAGCTTTCTCCATCATTTCTCTCATACGCTTCTGGAATTTCCCTTCCGTTTTGGGCTTTTCTTTATTTGCCTGAATCTGCGCATGGATTTTCTTCTCATCCAGAATTACATATTTAATCACTAATATAATTAAGATGTTAATAGCATTCGATACGAAATAATACCAGGAAAGACCGGATGCAGACGTATTTAAGAAGAATAAGAAGGTAACCGGGAAGATATACATTAAGACCTTCATATTTGGCATACCTTCCTGTTGTGGCTGCTGCATATTTCCTGAAGTCATTACGGTGTAAATTAAGATCACCACGGTACAGGCCAAAGCGAAAACACTTAAATGGTCTCCAAGGAAAGGAACTTTAAAAGGCAATTTTATCAAATCATCATAAGCAGTTAAATCTTTTGCAAACCAGAATCCTTTACCTCTAAGATCAATAAAGTTCGGGAAGAAACGGAATAATGCATAGAAAATAGGAATCTGAACCAACGCCGGCAAACATCCCGCCATCTGATTAACTCCCGCTTTTCGATAAACCTCCATCGTAGCCTGCTGCTTTTTCATCGGATCTGCATCCTTGAATTTGGCATTTACCTCATCAATTTCCGGACGGATCACTCTCATCATCGCGCTTAATTTGTGCTGTTTGTACATAATTGGCGATAAGATTAATTTCACAATAATTGTCATTAAGAAAATTACCCAACCTGCAGATAATCCCCATCCAGCAATTACACTGTAAAGCCACATAAAGAAATAACGGTTCATCCATCCGATGAAAGACCATCCTAAAGGAAGAATTTCATCAAAGTTTTTATCATATGTTTTTAATAATGGTAAATCCAAAGGCATAAAGTACCACGTGAAATCCTGATTCAGTTCACTTCCTGTCATCTGAACAAAACCTTCATAGTTTAATTTTTTCAGATATTCTCCTTCTTCAATGGCTTCCTGGTTTCCTTTGCTTTGGGTAAATCCTGTTTTAGATTCAATTACAGAAGCGAAGAACTGCTGTTTAACCCCGATCCAGTTAAGCGTTTCTTTGTCTTCCTCCATCGTTGTTCTTCCATCGTAATCATAATCTTTATAATTATTGAAAGCATAAGAGAATTCTGAGTGAGACTGTTCCTGCGCTCTACCCTTCTCAAGGTTTCTTACACTGTAATCCCAGATAAAATCTGCTTTATTATCAGACGTAATTTTTGCCAGCCCCTGTGTTCTTACTTTAAAATCCAGAGCATACTGATCTTTCAGTTCTGCTTTTGGATTATTGTTTAATGAATATACAAACTGAATGGTTGCACCATTATAATTTGCTGTTAGCGTAGCAACATTTCCATTGACAACAGGAGCAAAAACTAAATCTTTAGTATTAATAATTTTCCCTGTTTTATCTTTAAACTGAAAACTGTAGTTGGAGTTATTTTTCGTGATCAGGTAAAGCGGAAGATCTGCATTATCTGTTTTATGATCGTATGCTTTGTATTTTGCAAGTTCCACTTTAGAAACCTGCCCTCCTAAACTGTTGAATTCAATTTTCAATTCATTATTCGCCAGAGTTGCCGTCTGAATTGAGCCGGGAGTTACATTTGGATTGATATTGGTTGCCTGAGTCTGTTTTACGGCATTTTTAGCCTGTTCAGTTTTCTGCTGCTGAGCTTTTACTACATCTTCTTTCGATTGTTTGTTTTGGAAATAAAACATGAAACCGAAAAGAACTAAGCATAAAACCGCAAAACTAATAATCTGACTTTTATCGAGTCCGTTGTTCTGTTGCATTTTATCTTTAATTAAAATTTTTACCTATTAAATAATATATAGTAAACGCTATACATTTTCGAGTCGACAAAAATACTGTTTTTTTATCAAAACTCTATGCTATAATATATTACTATATAATAAACTCAGGCTGAGAATAATCAGTCTGAGTTTATTTATGACGTTTGTAATTTTTAAATTACTTTATTTTGAAGTACAAGCTTTAATAAAAGCTCTGAATAAAGGATGCGGCGTAGCCACCGTACTCTTATATTCCGGATGATACTGAACGCCTACATAGAAAGGGTGATCCGGCATTTCCAAAGCTTCAACTAATCCTGTTTCAGGGTTTGTTCCCGTTGCTAAGAAACCGTTTTTCTCGAATTCTCCAATGTAATCACTGTTGAATTCATATCTGTGACGGTGTCTTTCTGTAATATTTTTTGCTCCGTAAATTTCGTTTAATTTAGAACCGTTTTTCAAAGAACATTTCCATGCTCCAAGACGCATTGTTCCTCCTTTGTCTACTACATTTTTCTGTTCTTCCATTAAAGAAATTACAGGATGCTCCGTAGAAGTATCGAATTCCATAGAATTTGCTTTAGTGTATCCTAAAACATTTCTAGCGAATTCAATCGTCATGATCTGCATTCCCAGACAAATTCCCAACATCGGAATTTTATTTTCTCTTGCATATTGAGCTGTAAGAACTTTCCCTTCAATTCCTCTGTCTCCGAATCCCGGTGCAACCAAAATTCCGCTTACTCCGGATAAAGTTTCTTTAATATTTTCAGAAGTTAAATCTCCACTATAAACCCATCTTACCTTCACCTCCGTTTCAAGATCTGCTCCGGCATGTTTGAAAGCCTCAGCAATGGAAATATATGAATCCTGAAGAGAAACGTATTTTCCAACCAACGCAATTTCAACAGATTTTTTAGGATTCTGGAATTTCTTTAAGAACGATTTCCAGTCTTTAAGATCCGCTTCTTTATCACTTTTCAGATCTAATTCTTTAAGAACCACATCATCAAAATTCTGTTTCTGAAGATACATCGGAACTTCATAGATTGTTTCCAGATCTTTACATTCGATCACGTTATCCAAAGGAACATTACAGAACTGAGCCAGTTTTGCTCTCTGATCTTTCGGGATCTTATGTTCTGTACGGCAAACCAAAACATCCGCCATAATTCCGCTCTCCATCAACTGACGAACGGAATGCTGAGAAGGTTTTGTTTTTAATTCTCCGCTGGAAGCCAGATAAGGCAATAAAGTAAGGTGAATTACCATAGAATTTTTCTCACCCAGTTCCCATTTCAACTGACGAACTGTTTCAATGTAAGGTAAAGATTCAATATCCCCTACCGTTCCCCCGATCTCTGTAATAATGATATCGTAGTTCTGTTTGGATAAGATTTTAATTCTGCGTTTAATTTCGTTCGTAATATGAGGAATTACCTGAACAGTTTTTCCAAGGAAATCTCCTTTTCTTTCCTTTTCGATTACCGTCTGGTAGATTTTTCCTGTCGTAACGTTATTGTTTTGGGAAGTAGGAGCATCAAGGTAACGCTCGTAGTGACCTAAATCCAGATCCGTCTCCGCACCATCTTCGGTTACATAGCATTCTCCGTGTTCGTAAGGATTCAAAGTTCCCGGATCGATATTGATATAAGGATCAAGCTTTTGAATAGTTACATTGAAGCCACGCGATTTTAGTAGAAGTCCAAGAGAAGCTGAAACGATTCCCTTTCCCAAAGATGAAGTTACACCTCCTGTCACAAAGATGTACTTAGTATTCTTTTTACTCATTAGATTAGGTTTGTGCAAAGTTAGGGGAAAAAGAAATACAAAGCAATTTCATTTTAGAATTTTAAATTTTGTTTTGGATAATCGCAAAGCCACAAAGGTTTATTATTACATGCGTACCATGTACAAGGCGCAAGGATTTTATCTTTGATAAAATTTAACAGTCAATATTTTTCATTAGTCTTAATTGAAAATCTTTGATTTTCTTGCGCCTTAAAAACAATTTAGTTTATAAAGTCTTGCGTCTTTGCGATTATCCAATAAAAAAGGTTTCCAAAACTGAAAACCTTCTATTAATATTTATAATTGTACAAATTATATTTTTACCATTTCAAAATACAGATTTACATCCACGTCTTTAGCAACTCCAGTTCCAGTTGGATCATATTTAATATCGTAATCCAAACGGTTTATGGTAAAACCTGTCTGAAAACCCATTACTTCTTTTCCCTGTTGATTTTTCGCTATTCCGCCAAAAGTTACGGGAACAGAGATATCTCTGGTTACGTCTTTTATGGTTAATTTTCCTTTCAGAATGTAGGTGTTATTTTTATCCTTCTTCATGGAAGTTGTTACGAAACTCATCGTCGGATATTTTTCTGCACTGAAAAAATCTTCGCTTTTCAAATGCTTATCTCTCATTTCAACCCCCGTATTAATGGTGTTTACCTCAACCGTAAAATTAAGGTCTGCATTTTCTAAAGTATTGCCTTTTGTGGAAGCCTTCCCGTCAAACTTATCAAATCTTCCCTGCACAAAGCTGATTCCCATATGTTTGATGTTGAAATTAACAGAAGAATGCATCGGATCTACCGCCCAGTCTGTCTGCGCAAAACTGAAAACACTTAGTAATGTAAATACAAAGGTTAAAAGTAATTTTTTCATTGTATAATATTTTGAATTAATTCCTGTACAAAGGTAAGTTACTTATAACAACGAACTATTGATCTATGTTATTTTTTGATTTTGCTAAATTTATTTTTGAATATAATCTATCTATTAAAAACATCATCAGTAAAACAAAAAAAGAATTCAGATACATCATGATCATCAAAAGATTTTCATTACTCGAATTGGTAAAATAGGCAAAAGGATTATTCCCTGAAATGATTAAAAATAATAAATAAATAGCTTCAAATAAAATAGCGATCCTAAAAATTGAATGATAACTTTTTCTAAAAATAATCACAGTCAGCAAACCGATTGCAGTAATTACAGAACAAAAAATCAAAATAAAATAAGAATACATTCCAAAGTCTCCACCGGGCAAACTTAGAAATCTTACCGTCCATTCTGTAAACTGAGCATGCAAAAGTGACATCACCACAAAAACCATCAAACTCAGGAAAATATTTTTCATGGTTGAAAATTAATTAAAATTCGAAAGAAAAATTCAAAAAAAATTTTGAACTTCGCAGTATGGCAAAACTCAAAACAGCATATTTCTGTCAGAACTGCGGAACCCAGTATTCCCAATGGATGGGACAATGCAAAAACTGCGGACAATGGAATACCTTGGTGGAAGAAGTGGTGGAAAAAACAACTTCACACAAAACGCCGCCTTTTTCAAAGACCAAACAGCACGTCATCAATATCGTAGAAGTTGAAACCAATGAAGAACCGAGAATAAAAACACCTTCCGAAGAACTCAACAGGGTTTTGGGAGGCGGAATTGTCTTAGGATCTGTCACCCTGATCGGTGGAGAACCGGGAATCGGTAAGTCTACCCTGCTCCTTCAATTGGCTTTGAAAATGAAGAAAAAAGTTTTCTATGTTTCGGGGGAAGAAAGTGCTTCTCAAATTAAAATGAGAGCCGACCGTCTGACTGACATTCAAAATCCCAACTGTTTTCTTTTTACAGAAACCAATCTGGAAAAAATTCTCCATGAAGCTAAAAAACTGGAGCCCGACTTTGTGATTATCGATTCCATTCAGACATTGCAGTCACAGCTCATTGAAAGTTCGCCGGGAACTGTTTCCCAAATCCGCGAATGCTCCAATGAAATTATTAAATACGCCAAAGAAAACAATGTTCCTGTATTTTTGGTAGGTCACATTACAAAAGATGGACAGATTGCAGGACCGAAAGTCCTGGAACACATGGTGGATGTGGTTTTGAATTTCGACGGCGACAGAAATCATCTTTTCAGATTATTGAGAGCCAACAAAAACCGTTTCGGATCTACTTCCGAGATTGGGATTTATGAAATGATTTCTCAGGGTTTAAAAGAAATTAAAAATCCATCTGAAATTTTAATCACCAAAAAATTCGAAGAACTTTCCGGAAATTCGGTGGCGGTAACTTTGGAAGGAAACCGTCCGATGCTGTTGGAAATTCAGGCTTTGGTAAGTACTGCAGTTTACGGAACACCGCAGAGAAGTTCCACCGGTTTTGATGCCAAAAGATTAAATATGCTTCTTGCAGTTCTGGAAAAAAGAGCGGGTTTTCAGTTAGGAGCAAAAGACGTTTTCTTAAATATTACCGGAGGAATTAAAACAGATGATCCGGCTTTAGATTTAGCGGTTGTCGCTTCCATTCTTTCATCCAATGAAGATATTGCGATTTCCGAACATTATTGTTTTGCAGGAGAAATTGGTTTAAGCGGCGAAATACGTCCGATTGCACAGGCTGAACAGAGAATTACCGAAGCAGAAAAATTAGGCTACGAAAAGATTTTCATTTCTAATTTAAATAAACTTCCGAAGAAAAAATTCGGGATTAAAATTGAAGAGGTAAGCAAAATTGAGGATTTTCATGAAAGATTATTTTAACATAAAATAAGATAGTTGTTTAAAGGTTAATAATTATATTTGTAAAGCTATAACCTTAAAATCCAACAAATCATGAAAATAAAATTTACTCTTTTCATAATCTTATTTAGTTTATTATCTTTCGCCCAAAATAGAATTTTTAATAATTCAATCAGTGAAAGTAATCTTAATTCTAATCAAAAAGTTAGTAAAGAACTTCTTTCCAGTTATACAGAAACTAAGTATTATTTACAACCTGCATTTGATCCGAAATCTGATCTTCAAATTTTATTACCCACCAATAAACTAATTACAGCCAGATTTACTCGCATTTTCAAATATGGAAATAAAAGTGAATCGTATGTATATTCTATCGATAATGATCCAAATGCAGAATTTGTTCTTTCAAAATATGATAATATATTAACAGGTATGTATACTTCAGGAACTGGTGAAAAAGTCATTTTTCATCAAACACATGAAAATATTTTCGCAGTATCGCTTGTGAATGAATCAAAGATAATAAGCCAGGACTCTAAAAACGATTATATTCTTGGTGATTTTGCTAACTTATACAAAACTAATTCAAATATCTGCTTAGAAACTGCCCCTATTTGTCCAATGTCAATAATTGATGTAATGGTTATTTATACCTGGAATTCAAGAATCAATTGGGGAGGAACAGCTCAAAGTAATTCTATGATTACAACTGCAATTACCAATTTTAATTTAGCATTAATAAATTCGGGAATAAATAATGTGAAAATTAATCTGGTATATTCAGGAGAAACAGGCTATGTGGAATCTGGAGATATTTACACGGATCTATTGAGGTTTGCGAATGATACAGATGGTTATATGGATGAAATCCACACATTAAGATCCACTTATGGTGCTGACTTATGCGCTTTGGTTACTTCCGGCCCTACTAATACTTGCGGCTTAGCTTACATCACAATAAATCCTACAGAATATAGTGGAACAGCAGGGTTCTCAGTCACAGTTTTCAATTGCGTCCTTACGAGTTATACTTTATCACATGAAATGGCTCATAATATGGGTTTAAGACATGATTGGTATGTGGATACATATGATATTCCCTGCGCTCATCATCATGGCTATGTTAATAGAAGTGCTATTAGTTTAGGAGCATCTGGTGCTTCTTCTAAAAGATGGAGAACAATTATGTCCTATAATGATGAATGCGCGGCAAATGGATTCAACTGTTCAAGAATTAACAGATGGGCAAATCCTGATAAAAATTACAATTCTGAGCCCACAGGAATTGCGATAGGAAATTGGGATTCAAGTGATGAAGCCTTTGGATTTTCTCGTTTTTCATGTCTCGTAGCCGATTTCATGCCTTCCAATTCATCTCTCAAACTGGAAGAAGTGAATCTGAATGATAAAAATTTCACAATATTTCCAAATCCAGCAAGTGAAAATATCACTATTTCTTTAAACAATGCTGACAGGCATACTTTTAAAATTTTCAATACAATTGGGCAATTGATATTTACCACAACAGAAAGAACAATTAATGTAAAAGGATTGTCTAATGGTGAATATTTTTTGAGTGTTTATGACAAAAACGGTTTGTTTATAGGAAACAAAAAATTTATTGTTAAATAAAATCTATTTTAAAGTCACCACAAAAATCCCTCGAATGTCTTAAATTTATTCGTGGGATTTTCAGTTTTATATCCTATATTTTTGTATGAATTATTTAGCGCATTCTTTTCTCACTTTTACTGACGGGCAGATTGTCGGTCAGTTTTTAGAAGATTTTATCCGAAATAAAGATCGTTTTTCTTTTCCGAAAGATATCCAGGACGGGATAACACTTCACCGTGCAATTGATACTTTTACGGATGCTCACCCTGCCATTCATGAAGCAAAAAAAGTTTTTGCTCCTTTGGTAAGACTTTATGCAGGAGCTTTTGTGGATGTTTCAATGGATTATTTTGTAGCAAATGATCTAAGTTTAAATTCCTTAGAAGGCTGGAAAAACCATTCATTAAAAGTATATCGTGTCTTACATGAAAATTATGAATTTCTTCCTGAAAATTTCAGAAGAATGTTCGAAAGAATGGAAGCAGACGACTGGCTTTATAATTACCGAAAAGATCAAAGTATTGGTTACAGCATGCGCAATGTTCTTAATAAAGCCAAATATTTACATACAGATATTGTGGTTCATGAGGCTTTTTTAAATAATAAGGATGTTCTTCAACAATGTTATGATAAATTTTTTCCTGATCTTATGGAACACGCACAGGGAATTAATGCGCTTTTGCAGCTCGAAAATTAATTTTTAAAACTGCTGAAACAAATAACGGTTCGGGTAAGTTAATTTTTCACTTTTCCGGTTTCCGTTAACGATGATGTGGACGATATTGATCTGATCGTCAAACAAATTATACAGGAAACTTACCGCTGCTTCTACTTTTTTAGGATTGTCTATTTTTTCAGATTCGAGATAAACATTAACGGATTCGTGATCTTCTTCGTAGCCTACATAATTAACGTTCAGAAATTTATTATTGCCTTTTAACTTAAAATATTCCGCGGAATAATTTTTAAGAGATTCGTTGAGCTGTGCTTTGAATTTCGGATCGTTGAAATGAAGCGATTTGCTGTATTTATTATTCAGTCCGTTTTCCAGATCATCCAGAAAAAAACGTCCTGTAATTTCAAAAGTTTTGGATTTCTGATTGTAATTAATTTCTACAGAACCTACATGATAAGGATGTTTTGCCTTTGTAAAAGAGAAAAATATAATTAAGACGGAAAAGAAGAAAAACAGTTTTTTCATTGTAATAATTCAAGGATTTTTTGTGGATCTTGTCGCATATCGAAGAAGAGAAGAACTTTAATCTTAGTCTCGCTTTCTTTTCGGAAAAACATTCTTACGTGTTTTTTGCCGATTAAAACACTTTTCGTCTTGTGAAAGGAACTTTGAAACTGAGAATATTTTCCATTTTCAAGATCATTTGTTATTCTTTTCACACTTCTAAGAAAATAACAACTTCACGATTGGTCCAGACTCTCTTAAGAAATTCGATATTTTCGGCTAAAGTTTTTTTTGCTATTTCTGAGAATTCAATCTGCATATTTCGTCATCAATAAACTTAAAGAAATCCTTTTTCGAGATCATGCCTTCATCTTTCAGAGATTCCCCATATTTTTCAATCTCTTCAAAAATATGAGAAGGCAGACCTTCAACCGTTTCATAATTATTTTCTACAATTCTTACTCCTTTCAGTCTTTCTAAAAGCTGTTTAACGAAAAAATAATCTTCTTTATTATCTATTTCTATGGTAAGGTTCATTGTATTGATTTTACACAAAGTTAAAATAAATTATTATTGTAACAATTCAAGGATTTTTTGTGGGTCTTGTCGCATATCGAAGAATTACTTTCGAGAATATAATTCGCACGCTTTTTTTCTTGCATATGAAAAAAACTCCTCTTCTGAAACCATGTCTTTATCTTCCAGACGATCTGCATAATCCGCAAGTTTATCTATAAACCATTTTGGCGTTCCGTCTTCATAAAATTCTTCCTCATCTTTTACAGAAACAGATTTTACACCTTTTATTTTCTCTAAAAGCTGTTTGATAAAGACAAAATCTTCAGCATTTTCTAATTCTATATTAACAAGCATACCATTGAATTTTATAACAAAGTTAAAATAAATTTTGTATCATCGCGTTTCAAAAATAATATTGGAAAAATGCAGGATTTTTTATTCTATCTGAATCTCGGCTGGGAACACATTATTTCTTTGGATGCACTCGATCATCAGCTTTTTGTTCTGGCTTTAATTGCGGTATATTCTTTTAGCGATCTAAAGAAAGTTTTAATTCTTGTCACCGCTTTCACCATCGGACATTCCATTACTTTGGCATTAAGCACTTTTGACATTATAAGGATCAATTCGGATTGGGTGGAATTTCTGATTCCGCTGACGATTGTTTTAACTTCGCTGAATAATATTCTCATCCGAAATAAAAAACAGTCTCAGAATAACGCCAATTATTATTTAGCCTTAATTTTTGGATTGATCCACGGAATGGGCTTTGCGAATACCGCAAGAGTGATGATTGCCAAAAGCCAGAGTATTGCCGTTCCTCTTTTAGGCTTCAATATCGGTTTGGAATTGGGGCAGATTGCCATTGTTTTCGGGATTTTAATGCTGCTCTTTATTTTGCTTAAACTATTCAAAGTAAACCAGAAAGACTGGATTCTTTTTGTCTCTTCCGGCGTATTTGCTTTATCCTTAAAAATGACATTAGAAAGAATTCCTTTTTAACGCTGAAACATTTTCAAATTTTCAGCTACTTATTATTATATTTGAAAATCTTTAAAACAATTTCGGTTATGAAACTAAAAGTTGCCATACTTTCTCTTTCTGTATTTGCGTATACAGGTTTCACCGCACAGAATATCCAGAACAACCCTGGAAGCAACCACGGAAATAAATTCGAACAGTTAGGAACCATTCTTCCTACGCCCAATATCTACAGAACCGCTTCCGGAGCTCCCGGTCACGGCTATTGGCAAAACAGAGCCGATTACGAGATCAATGCTTACCTTGATGAAGACAAAAGAAATTTAAAAGGTTCTGAAACCATTACATATTACAACAATTCTCCGGATGATCTGGATTATATCTGGCTTCAGCTTGATGAGAATCAACAGTCAACGGTAAAGAAAGCGGACTTCCCTTTCTCTTCTACCCTTCCGAAAGCGACAACAGACCAACAGTTGAAAGCTTCTGAAGTTCCGGCAATCGATAATGGTTACGGAGTAAATCTTGAAAAAGTAACAGATGCTTCAGGAAATCCTTTGAAATATACCGTCAATAAAACCATGATGCGTATTGATCTTCCTAAAGTTCTGAAAAAAGGAGAAAAGCTGGTTTTCAAAGTAGACTGGAACTACAATATACCGAACCGAATGAAAATGGGCGGTCGTGGCGGTTACGAAAACTTCCCTGAAGAAGGAAACGATCTTTATACGATGACGCAATGGTATCCGAGAATGTGCGTATACAGCGATTTCCACGGATGGCAGAATCATCAGTTTACAGGAAGAGGTGAATTTGCTCTTGTTTTCGGAAATTTTAAAGTTTCGATGAATGTTCCCGCAGATCATGTTGTGGGTGGAACAGGAGAATGTAAAAACTACGATCAGGTTTTAACATCTGAGCAATTGGCAAGATATAACAAATCTAAAACTTCTACGGAACCTGTAGAAATCGTGACTCTGGACGAAGCTAAAAAAGCGGAGAAAAATCATTCAAAGCAGAGAAAAACATGGACTTTTGAAGCAAATGACGTGAGAGATTTCGCATGGACTTCTTCAAGAAAATTTGTGTGGGACGGAATGGGCGTTACGATTCCTGAAAACAACAATAAAGTAATGGCAATGAGCTTTTATCCTAAAGAAGCTTATGGATTATACAGAAAATATTCAACCAAAGCAGTTGCGCATACCATTAAAACCTATTCAGAATTCACGATTCCTTATCCGTATCCTGTTGCACAGTCTGTGGAAGCAGCAAACGGAATGGAATATCCGATGATCTGCTTCAATTACGGAAGAACGGAAAAAGACGGAACCTATTCAGAAGGAATTAAAAACGGAATGTTGGGCGTTGTGATTCACGAGGTGGGACATAATTTCTTCCCAATGATCATTAATTCAGACGAAAGACAATGGAGCTGGATGGACGAAGGATTAAACACTTTCGTGGAATACCTTACAGAAGAAAAATGGGATAATAAATTCCCGTCAAAAAGAGGTCCGGCTTGGACAATTGTGGATTACATGAAACTTCCGAAAGATCAACTGGAGCCAATTATGAGCAATTCTGAAAACATTATTCAGTTTGGCCCGAATGCGTATTCCAAACCGGCAACCGGATTGAATATTCTTCGTGAAACCATTATGGGAAGAGAGCTTTTTGATAAAGCTTTTAAAACCTATGCGAAAAGATGGGCTTTCAGACATCCTGAACCTGCAGATTTTTTCAGAACGATAGAAGACGCAAGCGGTGAAGATCTGGATTGGTTCTGGAGAGGATGGTTCTACGGAACTGATCCCGTAGATATCGCGATTGATAAAGTGACGATTGCAACTCCGGATCTGAATACGGTTCCAAGAGAAGCCAAAGAAAATAAATATAAAGTTGATAAACCTGCCCTGAACGAATTTGAAGACATTTCAAAAATCAGAAACAGGGAAGACAAAAACATTACGTTCTACGTAGATAAAGACAAGGAAGCTCAGGATTTCTATTACAGATACGACAGAGGTCAGGAAAAAGTGGATAACAACAAAGAATACACTTCCAAATTCGATGGAACTGAACCTTTAACGCAGAAAGAAAAAGATAAATTTAAAAATCTTACCGCTTATCAGATTGATTTCGTGAACAAAGGAGGTTTGGTAATGCCGATTATTTTAGAATTTACTTTTGAGGACGGAACAAAACTTACCGACAAATCTTCTGCACAGATCTGGAGAATGAACGAGCAGAAAGTTTCTAAAACGTATTATTTTGAAAAGAAATTAAAATCTGTTCAGCTTGATCCGATGAGAGAAACTGCCGATATTGATACTTCCAACAATTTCTGGAGCAATGACGGCGGAACGGCGCAGGTTTCCAAATTCGATCTCTTTAAACAGAAAGAAGCAGGAAATGCAAGAGGCGCTTCCAACGGAAAAGTAAACCCGATGCAGGCTGCAGGGAAAAAATAAGCCGAAAAGTTCTGTAACTTTTACATAAAGGGCACTACTTATTGTTAAAAAATCATGAGACTATTTCTGATCCTTTTAATAATGAGCAGTGCCCAATTTTTTGCTCAGAAAACCATTGTTCCAAGTAATGTAAAACTCGAATCGCAATACATTAAAGATGAAATTTCCGATGCAGTATGGTACGCCGAAAAAGGTGATCAGAAAATGGAAATCGGAAAAATAACCTCTGAGGTAAAAAAGTTAGACAAAAACAGACTTCTTCTTAAAACTACGGTAAAGATGAATCAGGCTCCGGACAAACCATGGACGGATTCTACGGTGGTTAGAATTTCAGATTTTCAGCCGATGTATCATTCTTCCTACAACATGATGAGAGACATGGTGATTAAGTTTGAAAAAAATAAAGCAACAGGATATTATTTCGATAAAAAAACACAGAAAAAAGACATTATCGACGAAAAAATTTCTACTGAATATTTTGACAGCAATGCGTATCCCGCAATCATAAGATTTATGCCTCTAAAAGAAAATTTATCTGTGGAAATTCCGATTTTCGATTATAATCCGGCTGCTAAAAAAGGCGTTATAAAAGCATATGTGGAAAATGTAACCCAAGGAGATCTTAAAGGTAATAAAGTCTGGATCGTAAAAACAACAGATGACATTCAGGACAGAAAGTCTGTAGTCACGTATTATATTGATTCTTCCACAAGGAAGGTTTTAAAACAGGAAATAGATTCCGACGGAAGAAAAATGGTTATGGAATCTGTGAAATAAAAAGATTATTCTTTAAAAGTATTCAGAATCTGGATACTTTTTTTAGATTTGCACCTGATAAAAAACTTTAAAATATCCATGAAAAAACTCAGCCTTTTATTGGTGTTTATTCTTTCAGCACAAAACTTCTTTGCACAATCTCTACAATTTTATACAGGAAAAAGGGATTTCCTTCCCATAGAAATTCTAATGGAAGACGGCAGTACGAAAAAAGGATTTGCACAAGACTTTATGCTTCCTGATGTTGCAACATTCAGTTTCATGGGAAAAGGACCTAAATATGCCAATTTAGACAGAAAAGAAGTAAAATTTAAATCTTCAAAAAGCGATACCCAAGTACAATTAATCCCTGTTTCTGATATTAAAAGTTTATTGTATACAAATGAAGAAACCCAGGAGCAATTTCAACTGGACAAACGCCTGGTAAAAGAAATCAACAAAGATCAGGAACTGGAATCCGAAGGAAAAGTACTGATGCTTCCTTTGATGGAAAAAGGACTGATAAATCTTTATGGTTACAGAAGCATGATGTGCAAGGCAGATTTTGGAAATAATTATTCCGCAGCTTCCAATGGAAACGAAAACGATTGTCAGTTAACTTATGTAATGGTTTATTTAAGCAAACCAGACGACACTGTTGCCATTGCGCCGGTAGATTATCCTTCATTAAGCCCCTTAGATTTATTTAATCTTAAAACATTATACAAAAAATTCTATACAGCCTATGAAATGGTAGGAGCAGACTGTCCCGAGTTTCTGAAAAAAGTAGATGAAGCAAGACAGAACGATTATTTTTCCAATAAAACTTTTAAGGAAAAGAAAAGAGCAACAGATGACGAAAGAAAAGCAGCGCTTAAAGGTAAAAGAGGGGCTGAAGCATCAAAAATAAATATGAAATATAAATCAGCAATATACACTGATATCTATAAAAAACTGATCGACGATTACAAAGATTCTTGTCATCAATAAAATGCAAGTCACCTCATTTTTGAAGTGACTTTTTTTCTGCCAAAATTTCCGCTCAGCAAAATTTAGTCTGCCAAAATTTTCTTTTGCCTTTGTTGGCATACAATTAGAGAATTTGAAGACAGAATAATTAAAAAATTAAATATATTATGTCAGTAAACTTTAAACCATTAGCAGACAGAGTTTTGGTAGAACCAATCGCTGCAGAAACTAAGACAGCTTCAGGTATTATTATTCCGGACACCGCAAAAGAAAAACCTCAGGAAGGTACTGTTGTGGCAGTTGGTCCGGGCAAAAAAGATGAGCCTACAACTGTAAAAGTGGGTGACAAAGTTCTTTACGGGAAATATTCAGGTTCTGAATTGAAATTGGAAGGAAAGGATTATTTAATTGTAAAAGAAGGAGATTTACTAGGAATAATTGGCTAATCACTTTTTGCTTCTGGCAGTTGGCTTTCCGGCATTGAAAATAGTAAATGAGAGATTTCAAAAAATTTGAAGTTTGGCAATTAAGCCATCAACTGACTTTAAAAGTTTATACCTCAACCAAAAATTTCCCAAAGGAAGAAATATTTGGGTTGACCTCTCAGATCAGAAGATCATTTGCTTCCATCGCATATAATATTTCGGAAGGAAGCGGAAGAAATTCAGATAAAGAGTTTGCTAATTTCATCAATATCGCGCTGGGATCATCGAACGAAGCAGAAAACCAATTAATTCTTGCTAAAGATTTAGATTACATTAACGAAAATGAATACCAAAATCTTTCAGAAGAATTAACCCTACTAAAAAAGAAGCTTGTCACGCTTTGGAACAGGCTTAACGGAAATTAAAATCAAATTATAAAAAATAAACCGCGAATTGCTAAAGCCAAAAGCTAAAAGCAAATCGCCAAAAGCTTAAAACAATGGCAAAAGAAATAAAATTCGATATCGAATCAAGAGACGCTTTAAAAAGAGGTGTTGATGCATTGGCTAATGCAGTAAAAGTAACTTTAGGACCAAAAGGAAGAAACGTGGTGATCGAAAAATCTTTCGGTGCACCTCACGTTACCAAAGACGGGGTTTCAGTTGCAAAAGAAATCGAACTTGAAGACAGAGTAGAAAACATGGGAGCGCAAATGGTAAAAGAAGTGGCTTCCAAAACCAACGATATCGCAGGAGATGGTACTACTACCGCTACTGTTTTGGCACAGGCTATCGTAAGAGAAGGTCTTAAAAACGTAGCTGCAGGTGCAAACCCAATGGATTTGAAAAGAGGAATCGACAAAGCGGTTGCAACAGTGGTTGAGAACTTAAAAGCTCAGTCTCAGGAAGTAGGAGATTCTACAGATAAAGTAAAGCAGGTTGCTTCTGTATCTGCTAACAACGACGAAACTATTGGTGCTTTAATCGCTGAAGCGTTCGGAAAAGTAGGTAAAGAAGGAGTTATCACTGTAGAAGAAGCTAAAGGTATCGATACAACGGTAGATGTTGTAGAAGGGATGCAGTTCGACAGAGGATATCAGTCTCCGTATTTCGTGACGAATCCTGAAAAAATGTTGGCTGAATTGGAAAATCCATACATCCTTTTGGTTGAGAAAAAAATCTCTTCTATGAAAGAATTACTTCCTGTTCTTGAACCAATTGCTCAGGGAGGAAAATCTTTATTAATTATTTCTGAAGAAGTTGAAGGAGAAGCTTTGGCAACTTTAGTGGTAAACAAATTAAGAGGTTCTCTTAAAATTGCCGCGGTAAAAGCGCCTGGATTCGGAGACAGAAGAAAAGCAATGTTGGAAGATATCGCAATCCTTACAGGAGGTACTGTAATTTCTGAAGAGCAAGGTTTCACCATGGAAAACATTACCATGGATATGTTGGGAACTGCTGAGAAAGTATCTATCGATAAAGACAATACTACAATCGTAAACGGTGGTGGTGAAGAAAGCAAAATCAAAGGCAGAGTTGCACAGATCAAAGCTCAGATGGAAACGACTACTTCTGACTACGACAGAGAGAAACTTCAGGAAAGACTGGCTAAATTAGCAGGAGGTGTTGCTGTACTTTACGTAGGTGCTGCTTCTGAAGTGGAAATGAAAGAGAAAAAAGACAGAGTGGACGATGCGCTTCACGCAACAAGAGCTGCCGTAGAAGAAGGTATCGTTGCAGGTGGTGGTGTTGCTTTGGTAAGAGCAATCGCTTCTCTTGAAAGCCTTTCCGGTGCAAATGCAGACGAAAATACAGGGATCAAGATCGTGAAAAGAGCCATCGAAGAGCCATTGAGACAAATTGTTGCCAACGCAGGAGGAGAAGGTTCTGTAATCGTTGCGAAAGTAGCAGAAGGAAGCGGAGATTTCGGGTACAATGCGAAAACTGACGAGTATGTCAACATGCTTGAAGCAGGTATCATCGACCCAACGAAAGTAACAAGAGTTGCCCTTGAAAATGCAGCTTCTGTTTCAGGAATGCTTTTAACAACAGAATGTGTCATCACAGAAGTGAAAAAAGACGAACCAGCAATGCCAATGGGTGGCGGAATGCCGGGAATGATGTAACGGTCAGCGACTGAGACAAATTATATATAAAACCGTTCTGATTTTCAGAGCGGTTTTTATTTTGTATTATGGTTTTCCGTAAGGAAATAATATATTTAGATTTTAATTTTATGATTAAGAAATAGATAACTAAAATCAAAACAACATTAGCGCAAGTTGTATATACTACCGCAATATGTAAATTGAGCTAACTTCAATTTTATGACAAAAATACTTAATAATTAAAGTTTATATAATTTAAAATATTTTAATTGCCATTTTGACATAAATATTATAATAAAAATACATAATATTTAAATTTTAAAAAAAGGTATGTCAATTGATTTTCAACATTTATAAATCATAATATATTTTCATGAAAATTATCAAACGTAGAATTCGTAATGCCGAATCTTATTTGGCGACCATCAGAAATGGAGAAAATTTCCATATTGCATTTACAGATATAAATGCACAATTACAAAGAGTTAACCAAATAGGGTTTACGACTAGCTTAACAGAAGGGGAAGCTATTTTACCTGAAGGAATCGGTCCAATATCAAGATTTAATGCTAATGGCAAATTTAACATTAGGAGAGACCTTGAAAAAGAACCATTTTACATTGAGCGTGTTTGGACTTGGACAGATTGGGGTGGAAATACACATAGTAGAATTGTTTCTATAAGAAGGTTAAGATATCCTCGCGAATTAATTACACCACCAAGTGAGGAATTACTAATTGACTCTTATAATGGAAACAAAATTATTGTTTCACGACAGTTAACAAAAACACCAGAAAATTTTGAAGATATTAAGCACATTATGAATTTGTTTTTAGAATATTTTGGTGAATTTGACTTGATCAGAGAAGATTATCAACCATTTGTTGCTGAAAATATTACTCGTCTAAATTGGAAAATCTTTCCACAAGGAGAATATCCTTGGGAAAGAGTTCGAGTAGTTGCTAATGAACGTATTCAACGCCAATCCATTGGTAATAGGCCAATTATTGAAAATCATCTTGAAAAAATATCAGCATTCATTCCAAATTTTGTTGCAGTAGGTCAAGGAGGATTCTCTGATTATGTAGTTTTTGGTTTCCCAGATAGAAACTTATATATCTTTGAAAGTGTAAGATCCGGAAATGCAACTTATATTTTCAATAATAATTGGGTAGATTTATCTCGTTTAACTAAAGGGGAAATTCTAAGCAATAATCTTCAACAGGAAAGAATACTGCATACACCAACTTGGGAACAAAGAATTAATCAAGTATTGGGCTAATAAAACGACAGATAAAATTGTATTGGCAAGATAGGATACATGATTAAATTCAGTGTTTAACTATTTAAGTCTTTTAGCCGAGTTAAATCCAGATGTCGCGGATTTGCAATCCGTGACATTTCCCTAACAAAGAACCTCGTTCGTAAAAATTTCCAATCTACACTTATACAATATAAAAAATTTAAACGACGGATTGCAAATCCGCGATATCGAGTTACATGAGAAAATTAACTTCATTAATCGGACTAAAAAACATCTTAAATATGATTCAAAATGTATAAACAAGTAATTTTTATTTTGTTGAATTTATTTTCACTGCATACTTTTTCTCAAATTCCTGTTTTTGATGGTAATAAGGCTGTTGGATTCTTAAAAGAACAAACAAATTATAATTGTGAAAATTGTTATTACAGCGACACTGTTTATATCTTCAATAAAAAAATTGTAATTAAAGAACCGGTTCTTGTAGAAAGTAAAAACGTTCCTAATATGGGATTTAAGGATTTTTTCTTCAGCCAATATTATAAAGAAATTAAAAAAATAAACAAAAATAATTATGTCATTAAATTTAATAACGATTCAGATGGAAACAGTAATTGGCTTTATATTTCTTTAATTAAAAACAAGATATATATCGTTAAATCTTTGTCTTATTCAAATAGTGTTAAAAAAATAGAATTAGCCAAAGGAGACTTTAATTATATATCCTCAACTTTGGTTTGTAAAAATAATTATAACTTAGAAATTAATAAAGAGTTTTCTTTTTTTGATTTTTTTGGATTACCTAAAAAAGAAAAAACATGTTATCATTGCCCAAGAGATATAAGTGTGGAAGAATGCTTAAAATCAAGCAACAAAATATTTAAATGGAAATAATTCACAGATATCGCGGATTTTAAATCCGTGACATTTCTCTACCAAAGAACCTCGTCCGTAAAAATTTCCAATCTATGCTTATACAATATAAAAATTAAAACCACAGATTGCAAATTCGCAATATCAGGTTTATATACAAAACCGCTCTGATAATCAGAGTGGTTTTTACTTCATATTAATTTTTTAATTATATTTGAGTAAACTAATAAACATAAAAACAATGCGTTTTAAAACCGATTTTAAAAATTAGTTCCCAACTTCACTTGACATAGTTTATTACGACCAATAATGAAACTGATTGACAGAATTAGTAATATCAATCTATCTTTACCGAACGATAGAAAATTAAAAATAATTGCTGCTTCAGCATTATGCTCATTTCTGTATCATTATAATTCAAAGAGTCATAAGACCAAGACATTGGCATCTTACAGGTTTTGAAACTTTTTTACAGGGAACATTACCCAATTTTTTTGCTTCAACAGGAATTTGTTCCATTACATTTATTTACTACAATTCATTTTTAAAGAATGGTAAAAATGCATCATTATCTAAGAAAATAGTATTTACGTCCTTATTTACTTTTACAGGACTTACCGTATGGGAAATAATTCAATATTTTATGTGTTGCCCAATCGACTATGACGATATTGTTATGACCGCACTGGGTTGTTTAACAATGAGTATTATAATTTCGATAATGTATAAGTTGTAAAATCATTTAGAATAAAGCCTGACTGAATAAAACGGTACAGAAGATCAGTTTGGTAAAAGCAACTTTCTGTTGTCGAGAATTTGCATTCCGAGAAATCGGGACTTAATGGATTAGGATAACACAAGAGTATGTTTTTTAAGCCATCAAATAAAAATAACACGAAGCGATAAAAAAAATATTAAATATGGAACAATATAAATTTTTCATTGTTATATTTTTAATCTTAGGATGGAATTTGATGTATTCTCAGTCTCAACTTCCTTTATACAAAATGGTTATGAACAGTGATGCTATACTAATAGCCCAAACAACAGAATTTTCGTATAGTAATAATCAGCAAAATGAATTTTATGTAGAAAATAATATAAAATTTGGAAATAAATTTACGGTTTTAAAAAATAGATACAATCAGGATTTTAAAAAGCTAAAAGTTAAAATTGAAACCAATAATAATGATTTTTATGAAAATATTAACGGTGAAGAATGCTCCGGAATTAGTAATATTATAGAAAAAGATAAAAAGTACTATAATATATTTTTTATCAAAAGAAAAGGTAAGAAATATTTTATCATTGCTCATTTATGGAATAATATTCTAGTAGAAGACTTACCTTTTTTTGAAAATAATGTAAACAAAATAAATTTAATTTCCAGAGAGAAAAATTTAACAAATAAATACAAAAAGATAAAAGAATGGTTTGATAATTCAAATAAAAACCACCCTGTTGGATATATGATAAAAAATCCTTTAACAGAGGAATTCATCAACTTTTTTCAAAAAAGATAATTAGTAAATATGGATTTCAAATCCGCGACATTCACTATTTTTAAAAAATCTTCATTCGGAAAAATATAAAATTCGCTAATTTCAAATAGACCACTATTAATTGTAAAAGATAGGCTTGTTTTATTCTGCTTTTGCTTACTTTTGGTCTTTGCAAAAAATACTACAACCCATGAAAAACCCAATTTGTACTGTAGAAGACATCTACAATACTCCATACTGGAATACCATTCATCAGGAAAATTGTTTGTTACAATATCAATTTGACAACGCTGGAGAACATTCGATTTATCACCCGTGGAATGAAATTTCAAATCTTATCATAAAAAAGATCGATTCTTTGTTTGAGTGCGTTTTTAAATTGGATTTAGCACCTTTCGGAATAGAAAATCATGTGATCCCGGTCATCAATTTTAACAATGATAAATTTAACTGGATTTTTTATCAACTCGATCATGAAAACAAAATATCTCACATCGAAGGCTATCTGGACGGGAACGGCATAAAAATAATTCCCGATGATGTAGAAGAACTTTTGCACTTTAATCATATTGATTATCATGAAGAATCGTACACAAAAGATCGTAAAGGCAAAACGTTTAAAATAATCAAAAATGAAGAAGCTCCGATTCTTAAGCAATTCACCCAACAGGAAGCCGATGAGTTTGCTGCGAACCACGATCTTAAAAATGGACTGGAAGATCTCGAGGATATTGAGGACCCACTGAAATATTTTATCACCTTTAACGAGGAAGATAAAGTAATCCCACAAGACGATGTATACGATCTTCTGGAGATTTATGATGATTTTGCAGGTTTTAAAGATTATTTTGGAGCAGTACCGAAGCGCAACCAGAATGGCTTTCAGGTTCCTTTAGTTAATGGTAGACAAATGCCATTTGTAGGACAGTATAACGATTCTATATTTACGGGATATGATATCTACTGTTATATTTTTTATGATAAAGAAACCAGAACAGTAGCAATATTTCAGCAGATGACCTAAATTCTCAATATGATGCACAGATTAATTAAAGATAAAAGATTCCTGCTGCCGTCTGATGTAAAAAAATATGCGCTCGGATCTAAGCAAAAGGTAAAAGAATATATTGAAGCTAACGGAGGACACATTATCAAAGATAAATATGAGCCGGAAGAATTCGACTACATTCTTATCGGAACCCAAATCAAAGATTTCGGATTTAGCGCATCTCGGTATCTTAAATTATATCCTGAAGCCAAAATTCTCTTTGAACAGGAATTATTGAACGAACCAAAAGCGGAAAGTAACTATCTTAAGTCGTTATTTCAGGATTATATGGATCGTTTCAGAGATATTTTCTCACACTATGATATTTTAGTGGCATACTACTCTATCGGTAAACCTTATACGTCTGAAGATTTTAAAAAAATTGAGAAAAAATACAGAAAGAATATTCCGGCAGCAATAAAAGAATTTTATTCAGTTTTCGGAAAAATAAAATTGACCTGGACGTATTGCAGCATCAATACGAAGCGCAGCTTCTATGATGAAAAAGATGTTGACAACCTTATTTCCAGCACATGTGGAGAGATGTTCGGTTCTATTCAGATCCTGGATCTAAATAAGGTTTTGTCTGAAGACTGGACAAAATATGAACATGCAGTACATCTAAGCTCAGGGAAAGAATTGAAAATCTTTGATTATCATTCTGATGAAAATATGGCGGCTTTCGATCTTGAAAATGATAATCCGCTCGTATATATGGGCGACGATCACGGAGCAACTTTTGAAGATTACAAACCTATGCTTTTCTCTGATTACTTAAAACTGACTATAAATTCTTACGGTTTCTTTCGCAGGAAATATTTATTTGAAAGTGCATACGGAACACAAAAAAAACTGTCTGGATTTTCTGAAATTCTGGAAAGACCGATTGAATTAGTCCCTGTAAGATTAGACGATATTGAGTAACAGCTGAAACTTTATTTGCAGGATATTTTCGTAATACATACTTTTGAAAAAATACGGATATCAACAAAAAAAACTAATAATCAATGGCAAATAGAGCATACTTATACAGTGCAAACAAAGAATTAAACAAATTTCGTGATGTTTCAGAATGGGCAAATGAAATTCCGCTGTTCTATAAAATCGTTTTGGGTTCAGAAACCGGAACTTCGACTTCAAAAATATGGAACTTTGAGCTTCCCATCGTTATTACAGCAAACTTTCAAAAAGGGTTGAATAAATTGTACGATTTTCTGGATTACCTTCAGACACAGCCTCATCTTGATGCCGAAGCAATAAAATCATACAGACAGGAAACAAAAGATTTCTTTGAAAAATATCCGGAAAGAGAGCTGGATCTGTTTTTTATGGAAGGCGGAGAAGTTTATGATCTTATTGGAGACATGTATCCTCTGGAAGAGCAAAACAATGCACTCTACAACGAAATCATCAATATCTCTAAAGACATCGACGAAATTCTGGAGAAAAAACCTGAAAATGTATTTGATTTTAAAGATATATACTGGCTTCAGGAGATAAAAAACGATATCACGACCCTTTCTGTTTACTGGACTTATGTGACGTATTATTCGTTCAACAAATCATAACTTTCATTTTTCAAGATTGTATAAATTTATTCAAATGTTCCTGATGAAAAAGACTGTACAGATGTTGACCGGAAATTCAAACTATTCTCATTAAAACATAAGATCATGTCCTTCTTTAAAAAACTTTTTGGCAAAAAACAACAGCCGGAACCACAACGTTCTGAAGAAAGCCTGCCATGGATAGAACCTGCCGATAATCCTTGGAATATAAAACTTCTGGACTTAAGACCTTTAAGCCAGACCATGATTTCAACCTCTCAAAATCAGCAGATGGCTGCTAATGCTATTTCTTACGGTACGGAGGATGGCAGAACTTTTTGGAAGATAAATCCTAAGAACAGCAGAACCGTAGAATCAGGTTTAAAATTTATAATTGATGGTTCTTTGGCTCCGGGAGTATTGTTTAAACCCGAAACAATGGAGCACAAATAGGCAATTTATTTCGACGGAGAATATCTGATATTTGTTAGAAGCTGGCTGAGAGAGGTTTTTGTTATTGCTAAAACTTCGCAAAAGAATAATCAGCTAATCATCGAACAGATTATCGGGGAATTTACGGAAGGAGAAACTGAAGCTTTTACAAATTCTTTTTTAAATTTTCTTCTTATAAGCCATGTTCTGGAAGAAATTGCTCCGGCTCCTCTGCCTGAAACCTTCTTATCCGACACATATAAGGCAGGACTTTGGGCATTTTCGAGTTATGGAAATAAAGCACATGTAGGAACTTTTGACGAGAACTTTACCGCCTCTCCCAGAGGAATGCTCCGCACCCACTCCTTACTGCATATTGCTGTTGCACAATCCAACATACAGGAAATTGAAATCCAGATCAATAACGGTACAAACATCAATTCTTTAGCCGGCGACGGACTTTCGCCTTTACATTGGGCAACTGCACCGGAAAATACAGAATCTTTACAGAAGTTATTGGAACTTGGTGCAGATCCGAACGCAAGAACAATTCAGGGGGCAACTCCCATCATGAATGCCAGTCAATCCAACAAAATAAAACATTTAAAAATGCTTTTACACTTCGGAGCGGATGTGAACGCGAAAGACGACCGTGGTTTTACCGCTTTACACCGAGCATCTGAAATGGGGCATAAAGAAATTGTAACATTACTTCTGGAAAATGGTGCAGATAAAAGTATTGTTGCAGAAGGTTATACCGCTCTCCTGTTGGCGCAAAACCGCGAACATAAAGAAATAACGGAACTTTTGAGCTGAAAAACACTCACCTCAACAGATTTTAATTTTCCGCATATTCCGCAGTCATAATTTAACTGTGAATTTTGAAAACATCTGTTCATTAAACCGGATGAAAAGATCAATTTCTCTTAAAAAATGATCTTTGGCAGAATTTACCACTTACTTTAAAAATTAATCTAATTATCAAAAAAAATATGGGATCATGGAATACTTTACATCATTTCGACGACAGAAAATTCTACTCGGAAATTGTGCCCGATCTTAAAAACGAGGGACAATTGCTCCATAAATATTTTAATTCCAAATTTGCAAAAAGAATACTTTACAGACGCGAAGATACAATTGATAAGGAAATTGCAGAAATAATAAAATTCAGCAGGTTTTTAGATAAAGATTTTAAACTTCATGAAACCCTGTATGAGATTAAGACCCGAGAAAAAAGCATCAACGAATCGTATACAGATTTTATTGAAAAACGTTTTCAGGATGAAAGAGATTTTGAGAATGCTAATGGAGGGATTATCGAAAGCATCAATCCCCTTCTTACCCTCATCATTTTTTCTGAATGTGCTGCATTTAATCCTCATCTGATATTGGGGAGAACCATATTTACAGGTTGTGTAATGGCAACACCCAATTCCACTGCAGAAGAAATTATGCACAACTTTACCAATAACGGATTGGGAAGTATATTTTATTCCTCCTATTCCAATTGTAATGGACTGATCAATTGGGTAACGAATGAAGATTTACAGCTTTTGTGGATGGATAAAGAGAACATCTATTCTGCGGATGCAGACACGGACGATTATTTCTCAGACTTTTGTACATTTATAGAAATTGCTCTGGAGAATAATTTAGGTGTAATTTCCGGAACCAATATGAATGAAAGCACTTTAAAACTGATCCCATCACCATTGAATTTAAAAATAGATGTAAAAGAGCTGGGAATGAAATATGTAATCAATTATGACTAGTTTAAAAACCGATGAAAAAAATAACCTCCCTCCTGTTCATAATACTGTCAATTATCTGTTTCGGGCAGAAAACCGTACATTTTGCTGATTCTATTCGCAAAGCGTTTCATATCCCCGAAATCAGCTACGCCGTAATCAATAGCAAATCTACACTGGAAATGGCGGCATTAGGAAAACATTCAGTTGATCTTCAGGACACGGCAACTTTAAACGACAGATTCCACATTGGTTCTAACACCAAAGCAATGACTGCATTTATCATTGCCAAATATGTGGAAGCCGGAAAATTAAAATGGACGACCAAATTTTTCGATCTTTTCCCCAAATGGAAGTCGAAAAGCAAACCCGAATATGCCAATATTACGTTACAGGATCTCCTTTCTCACCAAGCAGGAATTCAGCCGTTTCAGGGAGAAGATGATCCTAAAATTCCGGATTTTAAAGGAACTCATCAGGAAAGAAGAAAACAGTTCGGAGAGTTTGTATTGACGTTAGAACCTCTGAAAACAGACGAACAGCATCCATTTCTCTACTCCAATGCAGGATATACTTTAGCGACTTTAATGGTAGAAAAAGTAACTGGTAAAAACTGGGAAGAACTGGTTGATCAGGTCTTTAACAAAGATTTAAAATTAAACGTACAATTATCATGGCCGGAAAATCAGAAGCAGAAAGACACTTGGGGACATTTTACGGAAGATGGTAAACTACAACCGGTTCCTTCCACTTTTGATTATCATCTGGATTACACAGAACCTTCGGGAGATATCAATATAAAACTGAAAGATTACATCAAATTCATTCAGCTTAATATTCAGGGGCTTGAAGGAAAAAACAATTACCTGAAAGCCAAAACGTATACTTTTATCCACAAAGGAATTCCGAATTATTCGATCGGATGGTTTAATATTTACGAGAACGGAAAGGAACTTTCTACCCATTCCGGTACAGCGGGAACGTATTACAGTCTTGTTCATATCGACAGAATAAAGCACAAAGCGTATATTATTTTCGCCAACTCTTTTAATCCGGATACTCAACAAGGCGTGAGACTGTTGATGAGAAAACTGAAGGAAAATTATGGAAGTTAGGATTTTTTTGTTGAAGATGAGAGCCTTGCAACAATTGAAGCTCAGATGTCGCGGATTTTTAATCCGTGACGTTTACCTACCAAGAACATATTTCGCAAAAAATTTGCAACCTATACTTTCAGAATATAAAAATTAAAATCACGGATTACAAATCCGCGACATCGGGACAATAATACTTTGAGAAAATGAACAGAATTATTTTATTACTTATTTGCTTGACAACTTACAATTTTGGACAAGCTCAAACAATTGACACACTTATAAATGTTGGAAATCACAAATTGCACTTTAACATTATTAAAGGAAAAGGAACACCAATCCTTTTTGAAGCAGGAAATGGCGATGATGGTAGTGTTTGGCAATCAATAACAAACGAAATTCATAAGCAAACAAAAGCTACAATAATAACTTATGACAGAGCTGGGTTAGGAAAAAGTGAAATTGATACGACAAAAATCAGCTTCCAAAACGAAGTAAAAGACTTAGAAATAGCTTTAAAAAATTAGGTTATTCTAATAAAATATTCATTGTTTGCCATTCTTTTGGTGGTTATTATGCTTCATTATTTACTCATCGGAATATAAAAAAGGTAAAAGGAGTTGTTTGTATAGACATTGCTACACCTTGCTTTTTTACAAAAAAATGGTCGGATGAATTTATCCAAACAATAAAAGAGGAAGATTGGAAAATGATTAAACAATATAAACCAGGTTTGTTTTATGCTTTAAATAGCTTTTCAAATACAGCCGAATTTATGCAAGACAAGTTTTTAAGTTCAAAAACACCTGTAACAATGATTATGGCGGAAAACATCCAACCAATGATAAAAGAAGATGAAAAGGAAAAATGGATAAATTGTTGTAAGGAATTGGGAACAATGCCAAATCATAATTTTGTAATTGCTAAAAATGCTGACCATAAGGTTTGGGAGAGAAACCCAGCAATCGTTATTGAAGAAATAGTAAAACTGTACAAAAAAACTAAATGAACATAGGAATATTTACCTACGGAACAAGAGGCGACTTGCAACCATACATTGCATTAGCACTTGGACTTATGGACAAAGGGCATCAAGTAACCGTTTCTGCAACGGAAGACTTTAAAGACTTTGTTGAAGGTTTTGGTGTTGCATTTCAGCCACTTTGGGGAAATGCCGAAACTATGATGAACTCAAAAGAAGGACAAAGCATTTTGCAGACAGAGAACTCAATAAAATTAATGAAGTATTATTTCAAAGTACTTCACGACAACAGAGACCCTTTGAGAAAAAGCTATTATGAAGCAATTTCAAAAGTTGATTTTATCATTGCTAACTCAATGACACTTCCAATTGTAAGTGCTATTGCTGAAAAACAAAATAAAAAAGTTGCATTAAGTTATTTTATGCCACCCGTTGTTCCAACGGTTGAATTTCCATTAGGTGATTTTGATTTTTTTAATTTTCCTTGGTACAATAAACTCACTTATAAAATCGCACAAGGTTTCTTTTGGAAATTCATAAAACAAGACACCAACGAGTATAGAAAAGAACTTGGTTTGCCTGAACTGAAAGAGAATTTAGTTACATATCTCGACAAACAAAAAATATTGGACTTGTACTGTTTAAGTCAGTCATTAATTCCACAACCAAAAGACTGGGAAAGCCATCATAAAATAACTGGTTTTATAAATATTCCAAAACACAAACGAGAAAATCACTTTTTGGACCAAACAACAAGCGAACTTTCTGAATGGTTATCTAATGGTGACAAACCCATTTATATTGGTTTCGGCAGTAATGGAGTTGGTAACACAGCAAAGTTTTCTAAAATCTTGACACAAGTTTTAGAGCAAACCAATGAACGAATTTTGTTTTGTAGAGGCTGGTCACAGTTTGACAATTTGCCAACACACAAAAATTTATTTGTAACGAAGTATGTAAATCACGAAACAATTTTACCACAATGCAAAATAGGAGTTTTTCACGGTGGTGCAGGAACTTTGGCAACTATGTTAAGGCACAATTTACCAGTAATCATTGTTTCATTTTATACAGACCAACCAACTTGGGGGAAAATTGTTGAACGAAAAAAATTAGGTGTACATATTCCTGTAAAAACTTTATCGGCTGACAAACTAATTTCGGCTATTCAAAAAGTTCAAATAAAGGAAATAGAAAATAATGTTTCAATAGTTGGGCAACAAATCAGAGACGAAAATGGTCTTGACAATGCTATAACTGAAATTGAAAAATACTTTAACGAATGAAATTAATACGGCACAT